>JAFAEB010000150.1 GCA_023424235.1 Bacillota bacterium | reverse complement strand
CCCTTATTCTTCGTCTTGCCCACTTATCTATTTCTTGGAGAAGTGCTTTCATGTCCGCAAGTTTGAAGTAGTTCACCCAACCTCTCACGAACTGTTGATACCTTTCTTCTCTTTTCGCATTGCTCATGCCATTATTTCTGTCTGTCAGTTCTCTGATTTTATTCTTCATCTTTGCCACTGACTTCGGGTGCACTCTAAATCTGCATTTTCCCTTGTATCTATAAAAGCTATATCCAAGGTACTTTACCTTGCTGATATGAGCCACTTCTGTTTTCTTTCGATTCACTTTAAGAAATAATTTTCCCTCGATATATGGAAGAATGTTTTCTAAGGTTCTTTCTGCACTTTTTCTGCTTTTACAGAAAATCATACAGTCATCCGCATAGCGGACGAATCTGTGTCCTCTGCGTTCCAGTTCCTTGTCCAACTTATTCAGCATGACATTGCTAAGCAACGGACTAAGTGGTCCACCTTGGGGCATTCCGACTTCTGTACGTTCAAATATCCCCCTTGCCATAACTCCCGCATTGAGATATTTATGTATTAACGAAATCAGTCTGCCATCTTTGATGGTTCTTGACAATACCTCTATCAGCTTACTCTGGCACACCGTGTCAAAGAACTTTTCCAAATCCATATCTACCACGTATACATAGCCGTCATTTACATTCTTTTGGCACTGTTTGAGCGCATCATGTGCTCCTCTTTTGGGGCGGAATCCAAAACTGTTGTCCGAGAATCTCTCTTCGTAGATTGGAGTCAGTTCCTGGGTGATTGCCTGCTGTATCACTCGGTCAACTACCGTAGGAACACCAAGTCTTCTTACTTCGCCTTTTGTTTCTTTGGGTATTTCTACCCGTCGAACTGGATTGGGTTTATATTTACCTGTCCTTATCTCTTGGATTAGAGTATCTTGGTTTTCTCTTAAGTAGGGTAGAAGTTCATCTACCTGCATTCCATCAATTCCACCTGCCCCCTTATTTGATTTCACTTGTTTATATGCCTTATTAAGGTTATCTTTCCGCAAAACCAAATCCAAAAGATTGTTCGTCCAATAGTCTGTGATGATACCGCTCTTTTCAGTAATCTTCGAGTAGTCGAACACTTCTGCATTCTCTTTCTGTTCCGCAGATACCATTTGCAGATAGTCTTCCATATGAAGTTGTCTGTTCTTAAATCTACTTTCAGTTACATTCATTGCTTGTACCTCCTAAAGTTCAGTCCTTCCCATTATGTTTGCAACCATCTTGGTACTATGACCTCTGCTGACTTCTTGCCATTCGTTATTACTACAAGTTTCATACTCTGTTTTCGCTTGCTGACAAGATCTCCCTTGGTACCACACGTTTCTTTCTCTCCATCTATCTGCCACATTTACTACAGTTAATTCCGAGTAGTTATTGGACTTCAGTTTGTTGTGCAACCTTATCCTTAACTATAGCCTGATGTGATTTCTGTTCGTCAGATCAGAGATTTGCCTCCACCTTCCTTCAGATTCCACCTCACGGTGGACACCCTTGGTCTTGGCTGTATCCTTCCCACTACTAGGGCGAATTAGGGACTTTCACCCATTAGAAACGTGCGCCGCAAGGCGCACTGAAATAAAAAAGCCTTCTATAAAGTAGAAGACTTTTTATAATAAACATTATTTTATTTACCCATAGCTTTAAAATCAGTTAGAACAAACTCTGGTACTTGATTTGCTTTAAAGTAATAAGAGATTGTATTGGTATTTTTATATTCATCCATATAATAGGTGATTACTACATCAAATCTTCTATCACAATCAATAACGCTACGATTATTATTAAAAGATTCAGAAGAAATTATACTTAATAAAATAGCATCAAATTCTTCTTTGGCCGTATACTCAATTGGTTTAACATCCATATCTTTACTATATGAAATTTCCTCCTGATATATGGCATTTTTTGCGATTACTTCTGTCGTTGGATATGCTGTATCATAATCGTTGGAATAATTATATACTAAGATTGATTTAATATCCTCACTAGTTAATCTCCTCTCACTATCAAATCCAAGCTCTTTTAAGAATTCAATGGTATTATGAAAACTCGGATATATATAATACTCATTTCTTCTATACCCTGAATATTCAAGGGATATGGTTGCTAGTGACTCTTCGGATGAAAGCTCATCTAATGATAAGTTTCTTAGCTCTTTCTGATAAAGCTCTAGGAATCTACTTTTTTTACTCTCATCTAAAGTAATTGTTTTCGTTTCAAATTCATTCATTAAGGTAACTTTTGATAGTTTGGAGCTCTCCCATTGTAATAATGGGAACATAGCTTTCTTAAAATCATCCTTATCATATAATGTTTTGATTAAATCATAACTATCTTCTTTGACATTTTTATAAGTTCTATATATCTTTCGGCCATTTTTCAGTGTATATTTTATGTCATAGCTAATATAGTCTCTTTCATCTGTTAAAGCTATAGCACTTCCTTTTTTACCTAATGCATAAGCTGCATCAAAATCATTTAAGTCCATACTATCAAGAAGTAATTTAGGTTTGGTTATTGTTAGATTGTTAAATGGATTTACTTCTTGTATATAGGTAGTTTGATTACTTAGGCCCTCTATATTTATGCTCATACTAGCTATATCTTTCTTCTTTGGAACATAGGAGTCAAATCCTATTAGGTCATATTGAAAAGTTATGGCAATAAGAACAACTGTTATACTAGATATTAATAAATGTAGTCTACCGTGAAAAGCCTTTTTAATATCAAAATGATAGATAATCTCAATAATTGCATAACTAAGTAGTAAGAAAAAGAATAGTCCAAAGAAATACCAGGCTATGGCTTCACTACTAGAGATGTCTCTAAAAATGATAGCACCAATTAGGGAAATTGGTATAACTAATAAAAACTTGATAATTGGCTTTGATATTTGAAATGCCATTGCCTTCTGAGCAGCTTCCGATGGACGTTTCTTATATAAAAATAAAGCAAAGGAGATAAAACACAAGGTTAACAAAATTACCTTTAACAAGGTATACATAACTGACTCATAGGATCCATTGTATTTATCTAAGGTATTGTAATAAATATTAAGAGGTGATAGATAAGCAAAAAAACCAAGTTCACTAGCTCTATGATAATAGTTCATAAAAAACTCACTATAATAAATATCTTTAAGTTGCACTAAAGTCATTCCATAAAAATAAAAAACAAAAGCACCTAATAGATTAACAACAAAATTACCTGTAAGCATTACTGTTATAACAACTAAAGTATAAAGCAATAAATAAAAGCTTAGATGTATGCTAAAAGTAGCTAATGATATTTTAAATAGTCTTAATGTCATTTGCCCATTTGCAGACAGTATTAGAAAGCATGCTACTAAACTTATCATATAAGGAATAATATAAATAAAAACACCATTAGCATAATTTGCAATGAATAAACTCTCTCTCTTTACAGGAATACTATGATACAAATCTACTTTTTTTCTTGAATGTAAATAGAAGAAACTACTAAGTCCACAAATAACAGCTGCAATTGCTGCTATAATCATAGCACTCACATTATCTGGTCCGAATATAGTTAGCAACTCTCCTTGTATCATTACATCTGTAGCGGAAGTTGTTTTATAATTATCTAAGTACATTGCACATAAAACTGGATATGCAAGAAAAAACACTAGTACAGATAATGCTATCGTCCATATCCTTCTTTTTAAATCTTCCTTTATCAACTTAAAAAATAAGTTTTTTGATGTCATAACCAACTACCTCCGTTTCACTAATGAAGATTTCTTCAAGGGTCAAAGGAAGAACTTCATAGAATATTGGTTTTACCTTTTCTAATACTTTCGTTAGTTCTTCTAACTGTCCTCTCGCTGTTATTGTATATAAAGATCCTCTATTATCAATCTTGATGATTTCTTTATCATTAAATATCGAGTTAATATCTACATCACCACGAAAAACAACCTGTATCTTATGGATACTAAGCTTCATATCAAATAAATCTTTCGATAATAAGATACCACCCTTATGCAAAAGTCCAACATGGTCACATATATCCTCTAGCTCACGTAAGTTGTGGGAGGCTATTACAGGTGTCATGTTTCGTTCAGAAATTTCTTTAATAAATATACTTTTAACAGCTTGTCGCATTACTGGATCTAAACCATCAAATGTCTCATCGCAAAACAAATATTTCGTATTGGCACATATCCCACATATTATAGAAACTTGTTTCTTCATACCCTTTGAAAAAGTATTAATTTTTCGTTTCATATCTAGGTCAAATTGCTTCATTAGTAAATCAAAACGCTTACTATCAAACCTTGGGTAGCAAATACGATAAAACTCCTTTAAGTCCTTTGGAGTTGCATTGCTAAAAAAGTATTGGTCATCAGATATATAAAAGATTAATTCTTTTGCCTTTGGTTGCTCAAATACTTCATAACCATCTATTTTTATCATACCACTATCTGGTTTTAAAATACCACTTAGCATTCTGATAAATGTACTTTTTCCAGCTCCATTGCTACCTACTAATCCAAATACATTACCCTCTTTTATGGTAGCACTTATATTATCTACCGCTTTGATGGTATCAAATTGTTTGTTAACTTGTATCGCTTCTATCATCTAATCACCCTCCTTATAGCATTCATCTACAGCCAATTTCATATCATCTATATCTATTCCAATCTCAATTCCTTTTATTACCAACTCTTTAATGTCATTTATTATTTCTTTTTTTCGTAGCTCTATAAGATTGTCATTGTTTGCAATAAAGCTACCTCTACCTTTAATTGAGTATATAAATCCCTGTCTTTCAAGTTCTTGATATGCTCTTTGGATTGTATTAGGATTAATAGATAAGTCCATAGCTAAATTTCTAACAGAGGGCAATTGGCTATCAACCTCTAATACACCTTTTAATATTAATTCTGTAAAGCGTTCAACAATCTGTTCATAAATTGGTCTTCTATCTTTATAGTCTATTAATATCATAACTTCTCCTTTCTTACATAGTTTTGAATCTAGATAATCTTGAGTCTAAATATCATAGAAGTTAATTATCTAAGAACATAGAGATCCTCACACCGCAAAACTTATTTTCCTATTAAAAAAACTATACCAACTGTACTACGATCATTAATACAGTTAGTATAGTTTAAATCAGTAAATTATTCAATAACATCCAAGTAACATTTTTCTTACAATTTTCTTACTATCGCCTTCCATACAACCAATCTTTCGCATTTGTAGCAGAATTTAGGTAAGTAAGCACATCGTCAATCCGATTTTTAATCTGTTCTTTGCTTAAATCTTTCATCTCTTTGTCAACGGTTTTTAAGTATGAATACCGTACCTCATTCCCCTTCTTTATTTCATAATCTTTACCAATTAAATCTGGTAATGTCCATACTTCTTGTATCGATGGTAATTTCATTTTATTTTTACTAAGACTTACATTGTCATATAGTTTCTCTCTCATTACAGTTTTCACTGTACTTTGTTGAAATAATTCTTTACTTTCTTTTCTGATTTGACTAAGCTCTTCTCTTCTTCTATTTTCTTTCTCTAACTTTTCACTCATAATGTAGCGATATTCTTTATTTAAAATTTCATCTTCACTTTGACTTATAAGTTCAAAATCACAATCAAACTCACCATTTTCATTTATAACAAGTTCATCTATGTTGTACTCACATGTAATGGGTATCTTACGATTGTCTTCTAATTTATCGATATACTTTTTTAATATAAGAACACTTTTATTATGATCTAAGAGTTTTATTATAGGTGAAGATTTTGTTGATATTAAATATTCAAATGTTGTAAGATTTTCTTTTTTATATCTATCATTACTCAATATCCAAACACTTGTAATATTATTATCCTGATAAAATTCTTCTTTTTCCTCCCATTCACTTAACTTCATATCATAGGATATAAACTCAATATTAATCACCTGTTCATGATGATAGATGAGTATACCACTTCGAAAATGACTGTTTAGCTTTTCACCAATTGTAATTTTACTATCCCTAAAACTTCTTTTTGCTAACTGATACAGTTGTCTTCTTGCTGTTAAAAATCTTCCTAATCTACGTTCACTGCTAATAATACTACAATTTGAGTTTTCATGATGTCTAAAAAATGGTTCCATAATAGGTCCTGCACATAGTATAAGATTTTCACCACAATCAGGACAAATAAATTGATTATTTTGACTTTCTTTTCGCATCAAAAGGCGATATTCTTCAAAGTAATCACCTTTCTCATCTTTAAGTTCATATGCATTCCATAACTCCCCTTTATAATAGGCACATTCCCTCGTTACCATAACAACTCTCCTTATGTAAAAGATATACAAAAAGGGTATCATATTGATACCCTTTTTACAACTAAAACCCTCTTACCTGTACCTTTCTTGGTACATTAGGTTCATTTCCAATTCTACCCTTTTCACTTAAACTAGCGATAAGCAACATATCCTCATCCGATATTTTAAAATCAAATACATCACCATTGCTTTTTATACGGCAAGGATTGGAGGATTTAGGAATAGGAATAACATTATGTTGTAATCCAAATCGAATGCATATTTGTGCAATGGATTTATTATATTTTTTAGACAAAGAAACTAAAATGTCTTCTTCAAATGCTTCTCCTTGTAATAAAGGACTCCAACCTTCAAGTTGAATCTTATGATTCTTACAATATTCCCTTAATAAAGGTTCTGTACATCTTGGATTAAATTGTACTTGATTAATTGCTGGTACAAGTTCGCAATTATTTATTACAATATCAAGATGTTCGATCATAAAATTACTTACACCGATAGCCTTAACCTTACCATCTTTATAAAGCTTTTCAAGACCTTTATAGGTATCAATGATATCATCCTGATACCTATCTTTGTGTTCTTCAATAACTGGCCAATGAATTAAATAAAGATCGAGATAATCAAGTTCAAGACGACTGAGTGATTCTTCAAAAGAACGAAGAACATTATGATAACCATGATCACTATTTGGTAATTTACTCGTTATAAATAAATCTTCTCTTTTTAGACTACTTCCCCTAATACCTTTTCCAACTCCAACTTCATTGCCGTAAGCTGCTGCTGTATCAATATGGCGATAACCACTATTAACTGCACTAATGACTGCTTGTTCTACCTGCATATCTGGCATTTTCCATGTTCCGAAACCAATACATGGTATATTTACTCCATTATTTAAAGTAAATGAAGAACTTAAATTATTTAATCTATCCATAAAAACCACCTTTCCTAACTGTCCTTACTTCTCATATAATAAAACATATATTGTTGAACAATACCTGCGTATCCTTGGTATAAATCTAATTGAAACATATCATCATAGACTTCTTTTAAAATACGTTTTATCCATAAATCAATGGGAAACGCATCAATATGATGTAAACCATATAAGGATACACAATTTGCTACTTTAACTCCTACACCATGTAAAGTTAATAAAGCATTTACTGCATCATTATGGGAACAATGAATTAACTCATCTAGGTTTATTTCCTTATTTAATATTGCCTTGGATGTTTTAATTATGTATTCATCTCGATATCCAAGCCCCGTTTTTCTTAAATCCTCCTTTTTTGCCATGGCTAGTTTTTCTGGCTTAGGGAAGGTATAGTAAGATGAACCCTCTACTATAATTTCATCACCGTAGAGAGCACAGAGTCTTTCTATCGAACTTTTGATTGCTGGAATATTTTTATTTTGAGATATGATGAAACTAATAAGTGCTTCAAATGGCTCCTGCTTTAGAATTCTTAGACCATGTCCAAAATCTGCAGCCTCCTTAAGAAACTTATCATCTCCACAACATAACCTTTCTACAATCTCTTTGTAGTTGTAATTAAGGTCAAAATAATCCTTCCATATTTCTTCATATTCCTCCTTGCTGCAATGAAAGTATACCGTATCCCTATCCACTTGTGTAACTTTTAAAAATCGATTATAAGCTACCAGAGAATAACTGTTCTCATCCAATGGGTTCATACGAAAGCACTGTCCTGATTCTGCAATATGTTTTAGGTTAAACTGTTCTATTTTAATCTTCATTGTATTCCTCTCTAATAAACAACTTAGTTTCCCAAATAATTTATCTAAAATTAAGAAAAAACCTTAGAGAATGGGCTTGCATTCACTAAGGTCATAAATTATTCTTCTACATAAAGTATTCCTAAGGTCTTAGGACCACAGTGACTGGATATTACACTTCCAGCTATTGTCTCTATAATTTTATCAAAATGATTTAGTCCTCTAATTAAAGCAAGTAATTCACAAACCACTTCCCTATCACATCCTGAATGTGTAATAAAGACGATCTCCTTATTAGCGTGCTTAAGGCTTTCTTCTAAATCACTATAGTAATGCATCAATACTTTTTTATTACTTCCTCTATACTTTTTACCAACATCCATCTTACCATCTTTTACTTCTATCATTGGCTTTAATTTGAAGGTGTTACCAATAAGTGCAGTAACAGAAGAACATCTTCCCCCACGATTAAGGTAAGTTAATGTATCAATTACAAAACTTGCTTTAACTTTGCCTATCATATTATCTATCATGCTAAGAATTTCTGATGTAGTATAGCCTTCTTTCGCCATAGATGCAGCTTTAACTACAAGGTGGCCTATACCAGTCGATAAATTTTTTGAATTAACAACATAAATATTATCATACTCTAAATATCCTTTCGCTAAGCGAATAACATTACATGTAGAGGACATCTCTTCGGATATGCCAAAGAATATAATTTCACTTTCACTTTGAACAAAAGGTGTAAGGATTTTAATTACCTCTTCCATTACTGGTGCAGCAGTTTTTGGAGTACTATTAACTTCTTCTGACCATTTAAAGATATCTTCTGGAGTTATATCAATACCATCTTTGTAATCATTATCACCAAGCATTATTGTTAAAGGAATTAAACTTATATCGTATTCATCTAATATTTCTTTCGTTAAATCACAAGTACTATCAGCTATAACTTTAATCTTCCCCATAATCTCTCCTAAACGAAAATAAGTAGTAGTTAATATAAATATAACACGTTTCAAATTTAAGTCAAGAGTTTAAGTTATAGGTCATTTTACAAAGCTTAATCCATCCCAAAATTAACCAAAACAGTTACCTCTAGTTCACTAATAAAATCATTCATTTTTCCTTCATACTTTTTCCACAATTTTGGCTCTTTTAGACCAGATAATCGATACAAATTTAAATAATCAATTCCTTTACTCTTAAGGATATCCTCCATATTCTCTATAATCTTTTTTTGCATCTCTTGATTACAATAATCTTCTATCTCTTTGGCAAGGCTTCTTCTTGCAGTTGATGTTTCATTGGAATAGAACATTTCTCTAGTAGGAACATCATTACTTAAAACAATACCTTTTTCAATTTTTGCTTGCCCTTCAATTTTAATGGTTACGAATGGTTTTTTGTTATTTTCTGAAAATTCAACTTGTCTTCTTAAGTGATTAACTTTAATTACATATTCTTCATCTATATTTTTTTTAATAAAAAAACGATTATTTTTAGCAAAACCACTTGCAAGCTCTACATAATCTGCAGTTACATCATCAACCTGATAAGCTAAGGTATAATTTAGGAAGATACCTAATCCATTTGTTTCTATCCGCTTCTCTTTTTTGCTTATAACAGGAACTCGAACTACTTCATTCTCATTATTCATGCCACGAATGAAATCACCTAAGGTGATTTCTTCTTTGTCTGTATTTGCTAAGTTAATATGATATAAGCGCTCTAAATAATCTCCTACCCCACTCTCTAGATCACGATTTAACTTAATAATTGAGTTTGCATTTTCATCGGCTAGAAAGATTAAGGTATTCTTTCCTAGTTCATAATTATCTGTTGCATAGACAATAAATTCTTTTAAAAGATCCGTATTTTTAGCCAAATCATTTCCAAGTACGATTGCTTTAATATGGCTAAAATCCATTCTTTTATTATATCTTAATTGATATTCTTCTTCAATACGAATAAAATTCTCTCCTCTAAATGTTAAGATAAGAGAATCTGGTTCCTCAGTGCTTTGTCCAGTAAGTGCTTTAAGATCAGGTAATACATAATTTACTTCTAATTCATTATTTTTATAATCAATTCCCATTGCTTGAATAAAATTTCTATCCTCAATTTCAGTCATATCATCACATGCAGTTAAGGAAGCTATGGATGCAAAGGTAAACAAAATAAATATGCTTCTAACGACTGATTTCTTAGTAACCAAAATCTTTAATTTACCGATAAAGACAATAAACAATGGAATCAATATCGATTGTGGCATACCTATAAATTTCATATAAAAACTAAAGTAGTCATAAAATTCATCTGCATTAAATGGAATTGCTGTAGCAGCAAACAATAAAATAATAAATGGAATGAGTAGGTAGTTCTCTTTTTGTACTCGAAATATATGCTTACTAATAATAGCAATATAAAATAAAAATCCACTCATTAATGTAAAAATACTTAGCATCCATAGTCCCAATATAAAAGCATCCTGTCTTTGGATAAATCCACCAGGGATTTTAATAACTTGAATCATATTAACCATGGACCACAGGGTTTGTTTTGTACCTGTAGCACCTAATATACCAAGGGACACGACAAAAAATAAAAGATTTAGAACACCGACAATCACCAGTGCCTGCCCAATATATCCCGATAATTTTCTACCTTTCTTCTTATCTTTTGAGGTATATTTAATATATGGTATGGAGAAAAACAACAATTCAATAACACTAAAGGTTAGAAACACTTCATAACCACCAATCATAATAGTACTTGTATTTTCTGTTAATATCGGAGTAAGATTGGTAATATCTACTTTTGCTAGTCCTAATAATAGAAATAAAACTACTGGTACTAATATGATAAAATAAATGATTTCAGCAATTCTTGCACGAACTTCTAATCCTTTCGATGCGGCATAAGCTGATAATACAAATAAAAGTAGAATAATAACACGATTGTCCGTATCTGATAATAATGTTTCTTTTATTACTTCACTAAATAGCCTTGCTGCAAAAACACAACAAGCAAAAAATTTAAAAATATACAAAAGACCAATAACAAAGGTAAGAATACTTCCTATATTCTCATTTGAATATACAAAATAATCACCTTTCATACTTTTAGCTAAAGACAACACTATAAATGCATAAACAAGTGCGTAAAGCGTTGCTAATATTATAGAAATTGCTCCATCCCGTCCTGAAGCTACTGTTGCAATTCTTGGAACAATAAGGCCTGATACGCATATTAGATCTAATACTAATAACCTTTTTAATTGTTTCATTGATATTTTATTATTTTCTGCAAACATAAGCATAACCTTTCTAATTGAAGAATTCCTTATTTCTTTTTACTTTTTTTAACTAATCTTACTCTCTCATCTACCTTTGAAAAGATTGGTCTTCGTCTCAAATCTTTTAATGGATATTTTATTACAGAATCTTTTAGTTCTGCTCCATCGTTAATACCAGTAGAGCTAAATGGTAGCAAATAAGGTATTCCAAAACTTCTAAGTCCAGCTAAGTGAATGAGTACAACCATTAAACCGAATATAAATCCAAATAATCCAAGAAAAGCGGATAATAGTAATATGAGATACCTAAAAATACGAAAAGCAAATGCAAAGGAGGAGTTTGGAACTGTAAATGCAGAAATTGCAGTAAATGCAATTACAATAACTACGATAGGACTAACTAAATTGGCATTTACAGCAGCATCACCTATGATAAGACCGCCTACAATACCAAGGGTACTGCCCATTGGTCCGGGAAGTCGTATTCCAGCCTCAAGCAACATTTGAAAAGCAATCTCCATAATAATAACTTCAAATAAGACTGAAAAGGGAACACCTTCTCTAGCCGCTGCAAAGGATAATGCCATTGCAGAAGATAAAACTTCTGGTTGAAAATTAATAACAGCAACATATAAGCCAGGTAATGCCATCGTAAAAAAAGCACCTAAGTAGCGTAGTATGCGTGTAAAAGTAGCTATTTCCCACCGTTCATATGCATCATCCGATGCTTGAAAAAATGAATTAAGTGTAGTTGGTAAAATAATAGCCATAGGGGAGTTATCGACTAATATTACTACTCGCCCTTCAAGTAAAGCCGCAGCTGCTTTATCTGGTCTTTCAGTTGATTGAAACTCTGGAAAAGGAGATAGGGTATTTCGTTCAACTAATTGCTCTAACATACCACTATCAAGTATCCCATCAATGGTGTATTCATTTAACCTTTCTTCAATTTCTTTTACAAACTCTGGTTTTGAGACACCTTCTAAAAATACAATGGAAATATCCGTTAGTGTTCTCGTTCCCACCTTCATTTTTTTCATCTTTAGGTTAGTATCTTTAATACGCCTTCTAAGAAGAACACGATTAATATTTAATGCTTCACTAAAGCCTTCTTTTGATCCTCTTATAGCTACTTCATTATCACTCTCTGGAACCCCTCTATTCGGCATACCTTTAATTGAAGCCTTAATAACTTTATCATAACCATCTACAAGAATAACTGTTTCACCAGATAATATTCCTTGCACTGCCTCTGTCATATCGGTTACCTCAGACATATCTGCTGAACGAACACCTTTTTCCTTAATATAATCGAATTTATGCTCTTTTGGTAAATCATCCATATGGTATAATAGATATCTCATAATATCTTCATCCAGTAATGCTTGATCTACCATATTGTCTATATAAATTACATAAACAGAAACCTTATTGGCCCCTCCAATGATAAATTCACGATTAACTACATCGGAGCAATCCTTAAATAAAGTTTCTAATGTTTTAATATTCTCTTTTAAACTTTTTGTAAAGGGTACTGTGATATTATTCTCTTGGTCATGTAATACACTCATAAAATACCTAACCTTTCATGTATGATTTACTTCAAAAACTTACTTCATATTATATCCAATTCTGTTAATAATATTTGTACACCTTTAAAATTAGGTAAAAAAATACCCTAATGAACGGATGAACGTTCACTAGGGATATGTTATAAGTAAAAAAATATGTATCTCTTAATATGTCGTAAAACATATTATATATTTAGTTTTAATTGTATCTCCTCTTGTGCCTCTAATTTAAAATCTTGTAATTTTTCTGGATTCACAATCGGCAAATCTGAAAGTGACTGTATGCCAAAGCATCTTAAGAATTCTTCTGTTGTCCCAAAAAGATGCGGTCTACCAGGAGCATCTAATCTTCCTACTTCACATACTAAATTATATTCTATTAATTTATTTACAGAATGGTCACTCTTTACTCCACGTATTGCTTCAATTTCTAATTTAGTAATTGGTTGTTTATATGCGATAATGGATAAGGTCTCTAATAATACATCTGTTAATGCATGCTTTTTAGGTATGTGGGTAATTCGTGATAGGTATTCGTACATATGAGTTTTCGTACATAATTGAAAAGAATCCTCTAATTCAATAATTTGTATTCCTCTCTCTTCTCCTTCATATGTATCCATCATGTTACGTATAATTTTTCTTGTAGTATCCACATCATGTTCAATTG
>JAFAEB010000127.1 GCA_023424235.1 Bacillota bacterium | reverse complement strand
GTGCTGTATCAAATATTGGTAAAATTGTAAATGAAGTTACCTCTGCCGTTAATAATATGTCAGAATGTCTTGTACAAGCAACTAATTTCCTTGAACATGCTGTTAATGAAGATTATCCAGAGTTCATTAAGGTTAGTGAGCAATATAACAACGATGCTAATACCTTAAACTATACTATGGACAATATATTCTCATCTATTACGGATTTAACAAACAACATGGAAAAGATTGCGACTGCAATTACAGATATAAATACAACCATAAATGAATCTAATCTTGGGGTATCTGATATTGCAGAGAAAAATATGGATATCGTATCCCTTACTACTAAGACATATGATATGGTACAAATGAGCTTAAATTATTCCATCCATTTAAAAGAAATCGTTGATATGTTTAAGCTTTAAAAGACCATCAGATTTATGATATATCTTAAAATATAATAGTAAATAACTATAAAGCCCCATTTCCTAGAATAATATCTAGTTAAAATGGGGCTTTCATTCTTTCAATTATTTAAATGTTTAACTCATTTTTTTATCTTGCACCAAAGGTAATATCTAAAACAGTTTCTTCATATTGTCCATTGGATAGTCTCTTAACTGTAATCGTACCAGTTTCTAAAGCCTTTGTATAGTTTAATATATCTTGTAATTCCTCTAGGGAGTTAATTTTACTATTATTAACTGCCACAATAATATCACCTACTTTTATTCCAGCAAGATCAGCTGGTGAGTCTTCTTCCACACCACCAATATACACACCAACTGGTAAATTAAATCTAAGAGAATAAGCCTCTGTTACGTCTTTGCCCTGGATACCTAAATATGCTTTTTCTGAATCCTTTAGCTCAGTGCGATTCATTAAATCATTAATAATTGGTATCGCTTTTGAAATTGGTATTGCATAACCAACGCTTTCAACGGATTCATCAACATATTTTACAGAATTAATACCAATTACTTCACCTTTTGAATTAAGTAAGGCACCACCACTATTACCAGGATTTATTGCAGCATCTGTTTGTAATACATTTAAAGTAACATTATCAATGGTAACTTCTCTATTTAATGCGCTTATATATCCAACTGTTATTGACTGTCCATATCCTAGTGCATTACCGATAGCAATTGCCATCTCACCTAATTTCGTTGTATCAGAGTTTCCTAAAGTCGCAATTTTAATGGTATCAATGGTTTCCTCATTTAAATCATTAATGTTCACCGACAAAACTGCTAAATCTTCATTTGGCGCAGTTCCTTTTACGGTTGCGTAAGCAGTAGAATCATCTGAAAATATAATTCCTATGGTTTTTGCACCAGCAATAACATGGTTATTGGTTGCGATTAATATTTCATTATTATTTTGACCTATAATAAAACCAGAACCACTTCCTGTTGATTCATTTTCATATTGTCTTCCAAAAAAATCATGAATCGTATCTGTTACCACTGAATTAATTGCAACAATTGAAGGCATAACATTTTCAACTACGGTAGATACATCGCTTGTTTCAGTATTCGCTGATACATTTGTTTCAATTGCTAAATTATCCTTACCATTAGCTTCCTTGTTTTCTTCCAAAGATGCTTCATTGCCTGTAGTATTGTTCTTAGTTACATTTAAAACATAGCCTTGAAATGCACCTCCTGCAACTAATCCAAATATAGCAGCACTTGTAACTAGAGCAAGCAATTTTTTTATAAATCTATTCTTTTTATGTCCTTTACTATTTAACTTACGATTACGATCCAAATCTTCATGATATGTTTCATTATTCATATTAAGACTCCTTTCTATGTCAACAATTTTTATTTATCTTATGAAATTAGTTTACCAAGAAATTATGTCTTAATTGTGATTAGAATTTGAAAAATATATGAATTCATATAATCTTTTGACCGATATCCCAATCTTTATATCTGTTTATAGTTTCCTAGTATTTTCAAATTAACTGCTTCTTCTTTTATTCCAAACAACGCATTTACAACACCTGGCTCTTCTAAATTCCCTTCAAAATCAACAAAAAAACGATATTCAAATTTACGACCTTCGATTGGTCTTGATTCAATTTTTGTCATATTTAAATTATTATAAATAAAATGTGATAGAATATTATACAAAGAACCACTTTTATGTGGAATTTCAAAACATATACTCATTTTATTTGCTTTTGAAAGATATAGTTGTTCTTTGGATATTACAATAAATCTAGTTGAATTCGTTTCTTCATGATTAATACTTCTTGCTAATATCTTTAATCCATAGAAATTAGCAGCACGTTCACTCGCAATAGCACCAATGCTTATATCCTTATCCTCTAATACTTTTTTTGCACTATCTGCAGTACTTAGAGCATTTAAAGCTTCCATTTCTTTATGATTTTCTAGATACTTTGAGCATTGCATCAAACCCTGAGGATGTGAATACACTTTCTTTATATCAGCTAAAGTAGACTCTGGAAGTCCTAAAAGAGAATGCTCTACTTTTATAACATGTTCCCCTATAATGTAATTATTATATTCCATTAAAAGGTCATATATATCAGCAATTCCACCCGTTGATGTGTTTTCAATCGGTAATACTCCATAAAAAGCCTCTCCATTTTTAATATATTCCATTACATTACGAAATGTTTTAGCATACATGACGGAAAGATCACTACCAAAGAATTCCTCCATAGCTTGTTCCGTGTATGAACCTTTTTCACCAAAACAGACGATCTTTGTATCATTATTAGCTGTTATCCGATCAACTTTTAAGAAGGAAGCAACAACTTCCTTAGAACTTAATAATGAGTATTGGTATTTGCGGCTCATGGACATTATTTGGGTAAATAACTCCATGATTCCATGTTTATTGAAATCATTACTTGCTAGTTCACATAGCACCCTAAGTTTTTCTTCTTCTCTTTCTTTATCATATATCTTCTTACCAGTATTCATTTTATAAACAGCAACATCTTTTGCTATTATCATTCTTTCTTCAAATAATCGCACAATTTCTCTATCAATTTTATCAATTGCTTCTCTACTCTGTAATAAGTCTACCATAAGCTGCTCCTTCTCATATGCATATTTGTAACATTCTATTTCTAATTATTTATTCCCAGTTCACTATAAACATCCTTTAAATATGATAAGGAACCAAATACAATAATAACGTCTTCTTTAGAAGATGTATTTAGCGCCAAATTAACTCCATCACGAATCAAATCTGCATTTTCCACATGATTACAGTATTTTAGCGCAGTGTTTGCTAGTATAGTAGAGTCTAACCCTCGTTTGTTATTTGGAGTAACAGTAATTATGTTTTGTGCTAAATGAGCCGTATGCTGTAAAATTCCTTCATAATCCTTATCTTTTAATACACCCATCAAAAAGGTGATTTTTTTATCCCTAAAATATAATCTAATGTTCTTAGCTAATACCTTGGCTGCATCTTCATTATGTGCACCATCTATTACTATAATTGGTTTATGCCTAAGCACCTCAAAACGACATCGAAACTTTGTACGAAGAAACCCCTTACGTATTGCCTCCTCTGTAATACCATATCCAAATTGCTTTAGTATATCCATAACATGAAGTGCCACAACCGCATTATAGATTTGATTTTCACCTAGTAAATGTATCTTTAGGTCTTTATACGTTTTATAGGTGAAATAGCTGCCATCAATGTCATATGATACTTCTTTAATTTTATTAAAATCAGCTATAATTAATTTTGCATTCTTGCTATCGCTAACCTCTTTTAATACTTTCTCAACAATCTCATCTTGTTGATAGGAAACTACAGCACCATTTTCTTTTATAATACCAGCCTTTTCTCTTGCAATCTTATCAAGGCTATCTCCTAGATATTCCATATGATCCATACTTATCGATGTAATAACAGAGCATACTACATTCTTAATTACGTTTGTAGCATCAAGTCTACCACCTAAACCAACCTCAAGAACCACAAGATCACAGTTACAGGAGAGAAAATACAAAAAGCACATTGCTGTTTCTATTTCAAAAGTAGTAGGATGGTCAAATCCTTTCAAAACCATATCATCGCATACGTTTTTAATTTGCTGTATACAAGTAACGATATTACTCTTATCAATATAATTTGATTTTATCTCACCATTTTCAGAGCAAAGTACTTGAATTTTTTCTTCATAAGAAATGACACTTGGGGAAATATATCGACCAATTTTGCATCCAGACATGGCTAAAATTGTACTAATAAATGTAGAAGTGGATCCCTTTCCATTGGTTCCTGCTACATGAATGAACTTTAATTTGTCCTGAGGATTATTTAGGCCATGTAATAATCTAGTCATTGTGTCAAGTCCTAGAACACTTCCAAATTTTTCAGAATATTTAATAAAATCCATGGCATCGTTAAATGTATTTATATTCTCCATAATTCCTCCAATAAAAAAGGATGTAAACGTAATACAAAACTTTAATAATGGGATAGCTTATACCACATTACATCCACTATGATAACTTTGAAAAACATTATACCATAGAAAATGTGAAAGTCAAAGAAAGCTTATGCATAGATTTCCAATACCATTAAAACATTCTAATACATAGTTTTTCCTATCTTGTAAATACTAGCTATATGAAAAAAAATATTTTGAATTTTTTGCTATGCGGCATTTCAGGTTGGTGCATGGAATGTTTTTGGACAGGGATTAGTTCGATAAAGAGAAAAGATAAATCCCTATTATGCAGAACTTCGATTTGGATGTTCCCAATCTACGGTATGGCAGTTTTTTTAAAGCCCATCTATAAAAAGATGCAAAACAAGAGTGCTCTATTAAGAGGAGGTGTTTATACTTTTTGTATTTTTATGACTGAATTTTTAACTGGAAAATTGTTAAAAAAATATGGAGCATGTCCTTGGGATTATAGTAAGGCAAAGTTAAATTATAAAGGTGTTATTCGCCTCGATTATGCCCCTGCTTGGTTTTTAGTCGGCTTATTTTATGAAAAACTCTTAAACAGAGCTAGATAAATCCGAAGTACCTCCTGAGGGAGGTACTTTTATTTATAATATAGATCTGTTATAATACATGGTATTAATGTGAAGCTCTATTAGTAAGCTTTATAAATCTGGAGGTATACTTGTGTTAAAGGCAGTTTTATTTGATATGGATGGGGTGTTAGTTGATAGTGAAGTGTTGCATGGTAAAGCAGCAGTAATGACCTTAGAGCAATTAGGTGTTTCAGTAACACTTGAATATTGCTTCGGTTTTATAGGTTCTACCACTGCTAAAATGATGGATACCATTATTAGAGAGTTTAATTTACCATATACCGTTACTCAATTACTAACTTTATATAAAGAAGTAAAGCATAAATTATTAGAAACAGATGGATATGATAAAATTCCATTTACAAAGGAATTAATAATTCATTTAAAAGAAAGAGGGATAAAATTAGCAATTGCTTCCTCTTCTACCTTAGATGAAATACATTATGTAACTAGTCGTTTTGGTATAGATTCTTATTTTGATAAAATTATAAGTGGTGCAACCTTAAAAAATCCAAAACCAGCTCCTGATATTTATGAAAAAGCAGCAAAGGAACTAGGAGTTTTAGTATCAGAATGTATCGTTATCGAAGATTCGATGTTTGGTGTTATAGCAGCTGTAGCAGCAAGAATGCCTGTGGTAGGATTTATTAATAAAAATTCAGGCAATCAGGATTTATCAAAAGCAAATATATTAATTGAAGGATTTGAAGAGATTGATTTTAATTTTCTAAATCAAGTTTATAATAGACATCATAATATTCCTATCACCATATATGAGGATGATTCTATCATTATACGTGAACTTACAACAAATGATGTAAAATTCCTTTATAATATATATAAAGAAGAAACCATATGTAAATACATAACACCACTCTCTAAAACTCTTGATGAAGAGCTTTTAAAGCATGAGGCATATATAAAAAATATATATCATTTCTATGGTTATGGTTTATGGGGAGTCTTCTTACCGACTGGTGAATTAATTGGTCGTTGTGGAATTGAAAACAAGTTAATTGATAATAAAGTAGAATATGAATTAGGATATCTTATTAAAAAAGAATACCAAAATAGAGGATATGCTACTAGAGCTTGTAATCTAGTTATAGATTATGCATTTAATCTGCTTGATTTAAATCGGATTATTTGTGTTATTGATAAGAATAATATTCCCTCCATTCAAGTAGCAAAGAAACTTGGTATGAATTATGAAAAAGATATCATGTTCAATGATAAAGAGTGTGTCTTATATGCGATTAATCAGGATAGAAAGGAGATTTCATGGAACAATCAAGAAATACAAAGCAAAAGCAATTAATACTAAATATTTTGAGGGAATCTCCGAAACCAATGTCTATTAACGATATCTATCAAAAAATTATTGTTGAGATTCCTACCATAGCAAAATCTACAATATATAGGAATATTGACAACCTTATTAAGCAAAATTTAATCGATAAATACTACCTTAATGATAACGAATTGTTTTACCAAATAAAAGAAAGTTCTCATGAACATAAACATTATGTAATCTGTGACAATTGTAAAAAGATGTTTGACCTTCCATTATGTCCAATACATGAAATAGAAGATGCAATGAAAGAAGAAGGATTTTTAATTTCCGAACATTATATTCAAATATCTGGAACTTGTAAAGATTGCAAAAAAATATAAAAAATAAAACGAGTAGAAATTCCTGCTCGTTTTATTTATATTATATAATTTTTGCTACTATCTTCCTGTACCAGTAGTTGTTCCAGTTCCTGTAGTTCCAGTTCCAGTTCCTGTACCTGTTCCAGTACCATTCGTAGTTCCGGTTCCTGTACCTGTTCCAGTTCCATTTCTAGTTCCTGTTCCAGTTCCATTTGTTGTTCCAGTTCCGGTACCTGTTCCAGTTCCATTTGTTGTTCCAGTTCCGGTACCTGTTCCAGTTC
>JAFAEB010000085.1 GCA_023424235.1 Bacillota bacterium | reverse complement strand
TGTGTTACCCTTCGTACTATTAGCCTTTGGAGTATTGACTCTTGCAGTATTCGTTACCGGAATCGTTGTGTTACGTGGGTTATTTAATTTTGCTTGATGGTTTATAGAGCTCACTTCATCATCCGTAATAGTAATCGTAGGAGAATCACTAACTACCGTTTGAGGAATCACAACAAAATCCCCATTTGGATTAGAAATGGAGCGTTTTAAGTCTTGTATTAAATCAGAAGCTGTTAAGTATCTACGCTCTGGTTTTTTTTGCATACATTTTTGAACAATTTTTTCAACGCTATATGGGATTGTATTATCAATTTGTCTAAGTGGAATTGCTTCACTTTGAATATGAAGAAGAGCTACAGAAACTGTATTATCTCCTGCAAATGGAACTTCTCCCGTTAACATTTCATATAAAGTTACACCCAATGAATAAATGTCACTTTTCTCATCACTATAACCACCTCTTGCTTGTTCAGGTGATAAATAATGAACCGAACCCATTGCATTTGAGGTTATTGTATTTGAATTTGTTGCTTTCGCAATACCAAAATCAGTTACCTTTACTTTACCCTCTCTTGAAATAATTATGTTTTGAGGCTTTATATCTCTATGAATAATATGATTTGTATGTGCTGCCTCCATACCTAGAGCTATTTGTATAGAAATACCGATAGCTTCTTTTACTTCAAGCTTTCCTTTTCTTTCAATGAAGCTTTTAAGTGTTATACCCTCTACAAGTTCCATTACTATATAATGCAAGCCGTTATCATCACCAACATCATAAACATTTACAATATTAGGGTGGGATAATCCTGCAGCTGATTGCGCTTCACCCCTAAATTTCTTTACAAAGTTTTTATCGTCACTAAATTCAGGTTTTAATACTTTTATTGCTACGAAACGATTTAGTCTATGACATTTTGCTTTATAAACATCAGCCATACCTCCTGAGCCGACTTTATCAATTATTTCGTAACGGTCACTAATGTACATTCCCGGTTTTAACATTTGGTCTCACCTCTTTCTACATTTTAACAATGACAATTGATATATTATCTTTGCCACCATTTTCATTTGCTTGATTCACCAAGGATCTTGCAGCAGCTTCTATATTATCACTATGTTCTTTAATCGTACTCATTATAATCTCATCTTCTACCATATTAGATAAACCATCGGAACACATAAGTATAATATGATTTTCTTCTAAATTAACTTCAAAATAATCAGGAACTAATACTCGATTTGCTCCTAATGCCCTAGTTATTATATTTTTATTTGGATGAAATCTTACTTCATTGCGTTCAATTTCACCTGTCTTAACCATTTCCTCGACTAATGAATGGTCTTCCGTTATTTGCTTAATAGAATCTTTAAGTACATAAAGCCTACTATCACCAACATTTGCTACATACATTATATTGTCTATAATTGTAGCAACTACAAATGTGGTCCCCATTCCTTTTAAATCCTCATCACTTGTAGCTTTATCAATTAATAAATGATTGGTATACTCTATCGCTTGTGCTATCATTCCTATGGGGGTTTTGTCCTCAATTTGTTTGATTTGCTCTGTAAAAACTTCTACACAAAATCTTGATGCAAAATCACCAGCATTGTGCCCACCCATACCGTCTGCAACGATAAACAAATTAGGTAGACCACCGATTGGTTTTTCTGAGCAAAAAACATAATCCTGGTTAATTTGCCTCTTTTTACCTACATCTGTTATGGAAAATGATTTCATGTTTACACCTCCTCAAATATAAAAATTTGAAACAAATTAAAGTGTTAAAATCATATTTTTCCACTCTAATCTATATAGATTAAACTAATTAGAATTATCATCCATAAAACTCTTACGCAATTGACCACAGGCAGCATCGATATCCGTACCCATTTCTCTTCTAATAGTAACATTTATTCTATTTTTTTCAAGTATATTTTTGAAATTTTGAATATTTCCTAACTTTGATTGCTTATAATTTCTTTCCTTTATTGGATTCACTGGTATAAGATTAACATGGCAATTTAGACCTTTAATTAAACGTTGTAATTCTAATGCCAACTCACTACTATCATTTACACCTTCCACCATACTATATTCAAAGGTTATCCTTCTACCTGTACTATTATAATAATACTCGCAAGCATTTATTACTTCTTTTATGGAATAACGATTTGCAATCGGCATTAACTCACTTCGAACTTTGTCATTTGGTCCATGCAAGGATAGGGCTAATGTAATTTGTAGCTTTTTATCTGCTAATTCTTTTATTTTTTCTACCAGCCCACATGTTGAAACAGTTACATTTCTTTGACTAATATTTAGTCCATGTTCATCTGTTAACAACTGAATAAAAGTTAGTAAATGTTCAAAATTATCAAGTGGTTCTCCAGTACCCATAACAACTACATTGGATACTCTTTCACCAGATATACGCTGTATCTGATAAATTTGCATAAGCATTTCAGATGGGGTTAAATTTCTCTCAAAACCACCAATTGTTGATGCACAAAACTTACAACCCATTTTACATCCAACCTGAGAAGAGATGCAAACTGAATTTCCATGTTTATATTTCATTAATACACTTTCAAGAACCCTTTGATCATTTAACATAAATAAGTATTTTGTTGTTTCACCAGAAGATGATTCTAGTTTACTTATAAGTTTAAGTTCTTGATAAATACACAACTCATTAAGCTTCTCTCTTAATCCCTTTGGAATATTTATCATATCATCAAAACTATTTGCAAGCTTTACATGAATCCATTCATAGATTTGTTTACCACGGAATGGCTTTTCACCTAGATTTACTATAAATGCAATTAATTCATCATAGGTTAATGATTTTATATCAGTTTTTATCATTATCGTTTACTCCTTAAACCTTCTTCTTAAGTCTGGCTATAAAAAATCCATCCGACTCATGTATACCAGGAAGTAACTGAAGATATCCTTTTTTTGTACTGTCATCTTTTAAATTATCAGGTAAATAATCATCTAATGCTTCTAGCTCAAAGTCAAAATGATGAATAAACCATAAAACATTATTAATGTTTTCTTCTTTATTAATGGTACAGGTACTATAGATTAATGTACCACCTGGCTTTACATATTGACTCACTACTTTTAATATATCTCTTTGTAATAAAACCAAACTGTCTAACTTTTCTTTGGTCATGTTATATTTTATGTCAGGTTTCTTACTTATAACACCAAGACCGGAACAAGGTAGGTCTGCAATTACAAGATCTGCTTTTTCGATATCATCTTCCTCTAATATAAGGGCATCTTTTAATTTTACTGATACATTATTTAAACCCAAACGCTTCACATTGTCTTCAATAAGAGTTAACTTATATTCTGAAACATCACGTGAGCTTACATGACCACTTCCATTTAAAAGGGATGCAATATGAAGTGACTTTCCCCCAGGTGCTGCACATACATCAATTACATAATTATCTTTATTAACTCCTGAAATAGCTCCTACTAGCATAGAGCTTTCATCTTGGACATTAAACAGTCCCTGATTAAAACTATCTAGTTGATTCAAATAATTATAATTGGATATTTTAAGCGCGTAGGGTAGATAATTTCCTGGTCTAACCCTTATATGTTCATCTTCTAATACTTTACTTAGTTCATTTACTTTCATCTTATTTAGATTACATCGAATCGTAGTTTCTTTTTCCTTAAGAGAAGCATTTAATATAGCAGCAACGGTATCTTTATCATACTGATGTATGAGTTCATCCACTAACCATTTTGGAACGGAGTACTTAATACTAAAATCATCTTCCGGTATTTGCGCTTTTTCAGGATTTCTTACTATATTACGTAAGATTCCATTTACAAATCCACTCAGATTTTGGAATCCTCTTTTTTTTGCTATTTTTACAGCTTCATTACAAACAGCTGATTCAGGAATAGAATCCATATATTTAAGTTGATACACGCTCATTCGTAGTAAATTACGAATGAGCGGTTTCATTTTATTAACTTTAGTATTCGAATAACAATTGATTATAAAGTCAAGGGTTATAAGACGCTCAATGGTTCCCTCACATAACCTTGATATAAATGCTCTTTCTTGTTTTTCTAGGTGTTGATATGAATTTAAGGTACGACTAATTACTTTATGAGAAAAGTTCCCTTCACTTGTTATCTCAGTGATAACCGATAAAGCAATTTCACGTAGTGATTTTGCCGCACCATCTTTTTCTTTAGTCACGATCTCTGCCTCCAAATAATAAAACAAGTCTTAATAATTGTAATATTACAGAAGCTGCACCCGCTACATAGGTTAAAGCAGCTGCTCCTAAGACTTTTTTCGTATATTTTATTTCATCATCATATAAAATTCCTGAATCATTTAATACCTTCACTGCACGACTAGAAGCATTAAATTCAACTGGTAAAGTAATAAGTTGAAATAATACAACAAGTGAAAATAGAATGATACCAAAATTAATTAATGTTTCTGAATATCCTAAAACAACACCTAATATAATCATAGGCCAAGAAATCGTTGCTCCAAAATTAGCAACAGGAACTAATGCACCTCGAAACTTTAATGGTGCATATCCTGTGTTATCTTGTATCGCATGGCCGCATTCATGAGCAGCAACACCAATCGCAGCTACAGAGTCACTTCCATATACTGTTTCAGATAAATTAAGTGTTTTATTTCTTGGATCATAATGGTCTGTTAGGTCACCTGATACTCTTTGAATGGATACATCATATATTCCAGAAAAATGTAAAATACGTTCTGCAGCCATTGCTCCAGTCATACCAGATAAACTTCTTACTCTTTTATACTTTGCATAAGTAGTTTTTACTTTTGCTGATGCTGCTAAACATAGAATTGCTCCTAATATAACTAAAAAATAAGTTGGATCAAAATAATACATGTATGGCATAATATTCCTCCTTTATTAACATTTCATAACTAGTTAATTTTAGTTCCAATTGCTAAAGTAAATCCTCGTAAAAATGCATCGGATGTCATTCTCTTTTTCCCTTCAAGCTGTAATTCTTTAATTGATAGAATGCCATTTCCAGTCTTTACCAAAATAGTATCTTTGGTAATATCAATAATTTCACCAGGCTCACCATCTCTATCTTCTAGAATTACATCTGCACTCCAAATCTTAAAACTTTTTCCATCTAAGAAACCATATGCACTTGGCCATGGATTTAAACCTCTGATAAGACGTTCGATCTCAACTGCACTTTTCGTGAAATCAATATGACCTAACTCTTTCGTTAACATACTATAATAAGTAGCATCTTCGTCATTTTGCTTTTCTCTTGGAGCTTTCCCTGCTTCAATCAAATCAAGGGCTTCTATTAATAGCTCACCACCACAGTTAGCTAATTTATCGTTTAGCGTTCCAGATGTTTCCTTTTCATCTAAGACTACTTCCCTTTTAATAATCATATCTCCAGTATCAATTCCAACATCCATATGCATAATCGTTATTCCAGTTGTCTTTTCTCCATTAATTACAACCCACTGAATTGGTGCTGCTCCACGATATTTTGGTAGAATTGAGGCATGAACATTGATACAACCTAGCTTAGGCAAATCAATAATTCGTTTCGGTAATATTTTTCCATATGCTGCTACAACTATAATATCTGGATTTAATTCACATAAAAGATTGAAAAACTCATCATCCTTTATGGTATTTGGTTGATACACTGGAATACCAGCAGCTAATGCCTCTTCTTTTACAGGAGTAAATTGTACTTTACCTCCTCTTCCCTTTGGCTTATCTGTTTGAGAAACAACAGCAATAATCTCATGTCTTGTATTAATTAATGCTTTAAGTATTACTCTTGCTATCTCCGGTGTTCCCATATAAACGATTCTCATTGTAACCTCTTTTCTAAAATCAAGCTTGTTGATTTTATTTATTTTCTATGTGTAGAGATAAGAGTTGCCATTCTTCAAAAATTAATCTTCTCTGTCCTCTACATTATGAATACCACCAATGGCTTTATCCACATATAATTCACCATTAAGATGGTCAATTTCATGGCAAAGAGCTCTTGCTAATAATTCAGTACCTTCCACAATGTATTCTTCCATCTTTTCATTCAGAGCTTTTACTTTTACGTAGTTAGGTCTTGTAACAACGCCACTTTTTCCTGGAACACTTAAGCATCCCTCTTCACCAGTTTGTTCACCAGAAGTTTCTAGAATTTCTGGATTAATTAATATGATTGGACTATCTCCTTCTGGTGATACATCAATAACAACTAAACGTTTTAATACACCAATTTGTGGAGCAGCAAGGCCTACTCCATTTGCATCATACATCGTATCTAACATATCATCAATTAATTCTAATAATTTATTATTCACCTCTGTAATTTCTTTTGCTCTTTTATTTAAAATACTATCTCCTATTAAACGTATATTTCTTATAGCCATAATTTTTCTTCCTTTCTTTTTCAGATACCTTATATCTTTATATTAACTCATTCTCTTTCTTATTAACACAATTATTCTTTATATCTAATATCCACTCATAGGATTAAAATCAAATTGTACCACACTTTGCTTAAAATGTTCTGAAAAATTGATATAACCTTCTAGATAATTTTTTAATCCTATTAATACATTATAATCTTCTTCTTTAATATAGATAATGTAACGATAAATATCGTTAACTTTTGATAACTGAGCAAGTGATGGACCTATTATTGAAGCTTCCATAAAGTTTTCTTTTTGAAGCCATTCTTTTGCAGCTCCAGCAAGTAACTTAGCTCCAAACTCTCCTTTTTCATCATCCTTTGAAGCAATTAGGATGCATAAAATATTAGAAACTGGTGGATATTTTAGTAAGCTTCTGAATCCTATTTCTTTTTCATAAAACCCTTTAAAGTCATCTTTACTTGCGGTTACGATACTATAATGCTCTGGTTGATAAGTCTGTATTACTACCTCGCCTTCAACATCGCCTCTGCCCGCTCTTCCTGAAGCTTGGGCTAATAATTGATAGGTTCTCTCTGCTGCCCGATAATCTGCTGCATATAATGAAAGATCTGCTGCTAAAATTCCTACTAAGGTCACTCGAGGAAAATCATGACCTTTTACTATCATTTGAGTTCCTACTAAAATGTCTGCTTCATGATTCGAAAATAAAGATAGAATCTTTTCATGTCCTTCTTTTCCTTTTGTAGTATCCGTATCCATTCTTAATACTCTAGCTGTTGGAAACTCCTTTTTCACCATTTCCTCAACCTTTTGAGTACCTGTACCGAATTGTGCAATATACTTAGATGAGCAACTTGGACACTGTTTTGGTGCTAGTACATTGTAACCACAATAATGACAAACTAAGCTACCGTTATTATGTGCGGTAAGTGAAATATCGCAATGTTCACATTTCATAACAAACCCACAGCTTCTACAAGACACAAAACCTGCATACCCTCTGCGGTTTATAAATAACATGATTTGCTCTTTTCTAAGTAATCTAAGTTCCATTTCTTCTTTTAACTTGCTAGAAAAAATAGATTTATTTTTCTTTTTCAGTTCTTCTCTTAAATCAACAATGTGTATGGTAGGGAGTTTTCTAGTTCCAACTCTATTTTCTATGGTAAATAATTTATATCTACCCTCCATAGCACATTTATAAGCTTCTAGAGAAGGCGTTGCTGAGCCTAGAATCACACTAGAATTCGATAATTCTGCTCTTTTAATAGCAACCTCTCTTGCATGATATTTTGGAGGATTTTCACTTTTATAGCTCCCCTCATGCTCTTCATCTATAATAATAAGACCTAAATTCATAAATGGTGTAAATAAGGCAGAACGAGGGCCAATCATAATATCGATATCTCCATTTTTTGCCCTTTCGTATTGGTCATATCGTTCTCCACTTGACATTCTTGAATTTAGTATGGATATTCGGTCACCAAATCTTCGATAGAATCGCATTACTGTTTGGTAAGTTAATGCAATTTCAGGTATAAGCATAATTACCTGCTTACCTGTTTTTATTACATAATCAATAATTTCAATATAAACTTCTGTTTTTCCGCTACCAGTAACACCATGAATTAGATAGGTATTTCGTATTCCACTTTTATATTCACTAAGAACTGATGTAACTATGTCATCTTGCTCTTTGGTTAAAACCATATCTTTTGCTTTAACTTCTTTTGATTTTATTGGATTTCGATATAAACGCTCAACTTCTATGGATATAATACCTAGCTTTTCTAAATCTTTAATGGTTGTTCTGCTAATATTAAGCTTATTAATAACGATATCATAATCAATTGTGTCTACTTCTATTAATTCTTTTATTAACCTTTGTCTACCTTTATTATTCTTTCGTATACACTCTTCGTAAAACAAGATAGCTTTTTCTTTATCTACTAATCGGCTAATAAATTTCTTCTCTTTTGCTTTTACACTATGCTTTACAGGAATAACTGTCTTAAGTGCATCGTTCATGGTTGAACCAAAACTTGTCTTAATCCAATATGCAAGTGAAATAAGTTGACTTTCTATTACTAGACCATCATCTACAAATTCACTTATATTTTTTAAAGCTTTGATATCCCAATTGGATTTGTCGGTTATATTAACAATATAACCTTTTATCAATCGATTACCTTTACCAAAAGGAACTTTTACAAGAGCTCCAACTACTGCCTTACTTCTAAGTTCATTTGGTATGTAATACTGATATGTTTTGTCTAAATTTTCATGTGAAATATCAACAATAATATCAGCATATAAATCTAACATACCAAACCACCTGCTTTCTTTTTTGTTATATGTGAAAAATTATTCGCACAACGCATTTACAATTTCATTGGTTCTCATGGAGTTTGACCCCTTTATTAAAAGCGCATCTCCTTCTAATATTGAAGCTTTTAAATAATTAATTGCATCCATGTTACTCATAAAAGAATTGATTTTAATCTGTTTGTTATGATCCTTAACTCCAAGCGCAATATTAAGAGCTTCACTGCCAATGGTAACCAGTTCATCAACAGCTTCTTTTGCAATATATTCACCTACTTCATAGTGACTTCGTTGTGAGATTTCACCAAGCTCACGTATATCAGCTAGAACTGCAATTCTACGTTTTACGTTCTCTAACTGACATAAGACAGATAATCCACTCTTCATGGAATCTGGGCTTGCATTATAGGTGTCATCAATAATCGTGATTCCACGGACTTTTTTTATCTCACCTCTATTAGCAATGGGTTTATATTTTTCTAAACCGATTTTTGCTACAGCTACTGGTATGTTATAATGATTTGCAACCGCTAAGGAAACTAAAGCATTATACACATTATGAATTCCTAAAACTGATAAGGTTATTTCTTCTCCATCACCGTATTTTTCAACACTACCATCTTCATTATTATGAACTCTTAAGGTAAACTTTGTACTACCATTTAAGGTCTTAATATCTACTGCTTGGTAGATAGCTCCTTCATTAGTACCAAATGAAATTACTTTACAATTTAGTAACTTCTCTCTTGTAGTAAAGGATAAGTCTATTGTATCACATAATTGTGAATTTTCATTGTAATTTGGTAACATTTCTTTATTGCCAATAAGATTTACCTTTTTATACTCACATAGTTCTTTCAAAAGCTCATCATTGTCATTTAAAAATAAAACAGAGGATTCTTTGAATGCATTTATTATATTTAATTTTTCTTTTCGAATATTCTCTCTGCTTTTTAATTGTGCTATATGGGATACACCAATATTAGTTACAATCGCAAGCTCTGGCTTAGCTATAAAAGTGAGTCTTTCCATCTCCCCTTCTTCACTAATACCCATTTCAATAACTGCGATTTCATGTTCCTTTTCAAACCTCATCATCATTTGAGGTAATCCCACTTGACTATTCATATTTCCAATGGTTTTTATTACATTATACTTTGTTTCTAATGCAGCAGTCACCATCTCCTTTGTAGTCGTTTTTCCTACACTTCCTGTAATACCAATAACTGGTATGTTGAATTTACTTCTATAATAAGCTCCTAATGCTTGTAAGGCATTTAAGGTATCCTCTACCTTTATATATACATAGTCTTTGTTTAAAGGAATTTCATTACTAGTAAAACATGCTACCGCACCACTTGCAAATGCATCATTAATAAAAGTATGACCATCCACTCTCTCACCTTTAATCGGTACAAATAGTGCATTCTCTTCTAATTTATTTGAATTGGTACTTATACTATTTATTAAGGTAGATTCCTCACCACATAATAATACACCATTAACAGCATTTACTATTTCTTTTATACTTAACGATTCCATATACTACGCCTCTTATTTTCATAATATTCTAAGTAAACAAAGCTTACTAGATTACCTTGTGGCCCTCTACTTCTAATTCCTTAAGAACTTCATTTATTAGTACTCTTTCATCCATATCATACTTAACACCTTTAATCTCCTGGTAATCTTCATGCCCTTTTCCACATAGAACAATTAAATCACCCTCCACGGCATTTTTAATACAATATTTAATGGCTTCTTTTCGGTCAATGATAGCAATATAATCACCGTCTGCTTTTTTAACACCAGTAATAATATCATTTAAAATATCAATTGGTTCCTCATCCCTTGGATTATCCGATGTTACAATTGTTAAATCAGATAATTTCGATGATATTTCACCCATTTCATATCTTCTTAATTTAGAGCGATTTCCTCCACATCCAAATAAGCAAACAAGTCTTTTTGGATTGTATTCTTTTAAGGTCGTAAGCAAACTTTCTAAGCTCATAGCATTATGAGCATAGTCAATCATTAGGGAGAATTTATCTGATACTTTAATAGGTTCCACTCTTCCCTTAACCTTAACATTTAATAATGCTTTTTGAATTACATCTTCGGATATATTAAAATGCTTACAGATTGCGATCGCAGTTAAGGAATTATACACACTAAATATACCTGGTACATGAATGGTAACATCAAAATTCATATCAGAATAATTCTCTTTCCCTAACACAGTGTAATTAACACCCAAATCACCTAAGCTATTATGAAGCTTAATATTTGTCGCTCTTAAATCTGCACCCTCACTAAGTCCAAAGCTTTCTAATTTACAAGTATGACCATCTAGTACTGTCCATACGTGTTTATCATCTATATTTACAATACCAGTTACACAATTTTTAAACAAAAGACCTTTGCAATACATGTAATCTTGAAAATCTTTATGCTCGTTTGGCCCGATATGATCTGGCTCCATATTGGTAAAAATACCATAGTCAAACGTAAAGCCCGCAACACGATTTAACATAAGACCTTGAGATGAAACTTCCATTACAACACACTCACAACCTTCGTCTACCATTTTGCGAAAATATTGCTGTAATTGATAAGATTCTGGTGTGGTATGACTAGCTTTTATTACTTCTTTCGGTGTAATAATCTCTATGGTACCAATTAAACCAGTCTTAATTCCTGCACTCTCTAAAATTTGGCGCACCATATAAGTAGTTGTCGTTTTTCCTTTTGTACCAGTAATACCAATTGTTTTTAAAGAATTTGCTGGATAGCCAAAGTATGCTGCTGAAATATATGCTAGAGCAATTCTAGTATCTTCAACTTTTATAACCGTAATATGGGGAGGTAATTCTATATCCTTTTCTACAATGATAGCTTTTGCATGTTTATGAACGACCTCATTTATATAGTTATGACCATCAACAACTTTACCAGTTATGCACACAAAAACAGAATCTGTCATATCTGTCTCTCTAGAGTCATATTTAACGGTTGTAATCTCTTCTTCTAAACTTCCTTGTAGGCATGAATACTCTAACTTCTCAAGTAAATCCTTTAATTTCATAGGCCAACCTCCGACATTCTTCTTTATCTACTTTTTAATACATTCATTTCTTCATATAATATACAAACAAATAAGATCTAGTTTAAATATATGATACAGAATGAAAATAGTAACTTTTTCTTATTTTATATTATAAAAACCCATCCAAAAATTACTCTGGATGGGAATATTCTGGCTTTGTCCACTTAACCCAAGTAAATGGTTCACATTCATTGTGACGTTAATTTCACAAAATATTATATAATACCTATATTTACTTGTCAATGAATTCTGTGTTATACTAGTTTGGATGCGAACTAATATAGACCATAAGTAAAGAGGTGAACTCATTTGTTTTTTATATTCGGTATATCCACAGGAGAAAAAAAGTTAGATTATAATCAAACAATACTATGTAATAAATGCGGTCAATTTGGTCGATTAGAGATTTTTATGACCTACTACTGTTTTACTTTATTTTTTATTCCAATTATAAAATGGGGTAGACAATATCTTGTTAAAAACACATGTTGTAATAAGGTTTATAGCTTAGATAAGACGATAGGTAATAGTATTAGAAAAGGCGAAACTGTTATTATAAGCGATAGAGATTTATCAAAGGAATACACAACAACTTACGATGATGGTTCTAAAAAATGTGACTCATGTGGCAATCAAGCACTAAGTTCTTATTCTTATTGCCCAAAATGTGGCAACAAACTATAGTAAAGGAAGATAATATGATTGAAAAGACAAAAGTAACTAGCCCACGATATCATCAAATCGCTGTAGACATTGCTCATAAAATAGTAGATAAGCAATATAAAGAAGGAGATAAAATATTTGCCCGTTCCTATATTGCTAGTCAATACGGAGTTTCTAGTGAAACTGCTCGACGTGCATTCTGTATCTTAGCTGAACTCGGAATCGTTGATATGACGAAAGGAAGCGGAGTTGTTATACGCTCTTTCGATAAAGCTTACCATTTTGTAAATCAATATAAGGACTTAGAGACTTTACATGATTTAAAAAAAGAGATGCTTAATAGTGTTAAAAGACAAGAAGAAGAAATGCTACTATTCTCTAGGAATCTAACAAAATTAATTGAAAAAACAGAGCGCTTACAATCTGTTAGTTCCTTTATGCCACAAGAAATAGCCATAACAAAACTAACTCCCTATCTAAATCAAACCGTATCAGAAGTTAACTTTTGGCACAATACACATACTACAATTATAGCAATTAAACGGGGAAATGATTTAATTGTATCTCCAGGTCCTTATGCTTCCTTTTTAGAAGGTGACATCTTTTATTATATTGGGGATGAAACTTCAGAGAAACGAGTAGTAAGCTTTTTGTATCCTAATTAGGAATAATCATTATTTTTATGACCATTAAAAAATTTTTTTACTCACAACAAGTCTTTATTTAAAAGGGTTTGCGCCATTTTAATATAGACTTTTTTTATTTTTAAATTTGACAAAGTGACAACTTCTTACTATAATATGAGTTGTTGCTTTATCATAAAGAAAATAAGGAGGGTAATAATTATGATAAAATTTGAACGTGTTACTAAGAAATTTAAAGACAAAAAAGTTCTTAAAAACATTTCATTTGAAATAAAAAAAGGTAATCTGGTTGCATTTATCGGAGAAAGTGGTTGTGGAAAGACTACTACCCTAAAAATGATCAACCGATTAGTGAAACCAACTAGTGGTAAGATTTACATCAATGGACGTGATATTGAAAAAGAAGATATAATAAAACTGCGAAGAAGAATGGGATATGTAATCCAACAAACAGGCTTATTCCCACATATGACCATTCGCGAAAATATAGAAATAATACCTAAGGTCGAAAGAATGGAGAAGGAAAAAATAGAGATAAGAACCAATGACCTTATGGAAATGGTTGGACTATCTCCCGATGAATATTTAGACCGTTACCCAACGGAACTAAGTGGAGGACAACAACAACGTATCGGTGTAGCAAGGGCTTTTGCATGCGACCCAGAAATCATCTTAATGGATGAGCCCTTTTCAGCACTTGACCCAATAACAAGAATAGGTTTACAGGATGAGTTAATTCATTTACAATCTAAATTTAAAAAAACCATTGTATTTGTTACCCATGATATGGATGAAGCGATTAAAATTGCTGATATGATTTGTATCATGAAAGATGGTGAAATTCTTCAATACGATACCCCAGAAAATATACTTAAAAATCCATGTAATGATTTTGTATCAGAGTTTGTTGGCAAGAATCGAATATGGGCGTCACCAGAATTTATAAAAGCCAAAGATATAATGATATCAACCCCTGTTACTTCTACAAGTACTCTTTCACTTCTTGGAGCCATGGAAAAGATGCGTTCTTCTAAAGTTGATAGTTTAATGATTATTGAACAAAAAACCAATCAATTACTTGGTACAATTAGCGCAAAAACAATTCAATCCCGTCCAGATCGTTCTGTATTAGTTTCCACTATAATGTCCACAGATTATTTAAGTGCTTCACCAGAGGATAGTATAGTAGACATTCTAAAAATAGTAGATGAAAATCAAGTCTCCAATATTCCAGTCCTTGGTGAACAGAAAGAATTACTTGGTTTAATTACAAAAAGTAGTCTTGTAACCACATTAAGTCAACAATATCTAGAACAAACGGAGGTGTAATATGAACCTATTACAAAATAATATACTTGATTTTTTTAACCACTTATATCATACAAGAGCTCAAATAACTTCTCTTACTATAGAGCATATAAGGTTAACAGCGATAGCAGTAGGACTTGCAATCCTGATCGGTGTTCCACTAGGAATTATAATTAGCTATGTAAAAAAACTAAATAAACCAATACTAGGTATTGCTAATATCGTGCAAGCGATACCTAGTATGGCTCTATTAGGATTTGCAATCCCCTTTCTAGGAATAGGTAGTTTACCAGCCATAGTAATGGTTGTACTCTATTCTTTGCTACCTATTATTAAAAATACTTATACTGGTATTATAAATATTAATCCTCAAACCTTAGAGGCTGCAAAAGGAATTGGACTAACAAAAATACAGCGACTATTTAAAGTACAGCTTCCGCTTGCACTACCTGTTATTATGGCAGGGGTAAGAATATCTGCTGTTACTGCTGTAGGATTAATGACCATGGCCGCTTTTATCGGTGCAGGTGGATTAGGTTTTGTAGTCTTCTCAGGTTTTGGTACTGTTAATAACAATCAAATTTTAGCTGGTGCAATTCCTGCTTGTATGCTTGCTCTAATGGTAGATTTTTTAGTTGGGCTTGTTGAAAAATTAGTCACACCAATCAGCCTATCAAAAGAAAATATAACAAAAGATAGACGATTAAAACAACGTAGGCATAATAAAATTATATTATCTATCTCTGCCATTGCTGTTCTTTTTATTTTTATCTTTACTGGAATTAATAATCGTAACGTAAACTCTAAAATAATTCGAATTGGTACAAAAGATTTTACAGAGCAACACATCTTAGGTCATATGGTTGCCGATTTAATTGAAGAAAAAACGGATATCACAGTAGATAGGAAAGTTAATCTCGGTGGAACACAGGTTAATTTTGAAGCATTAAAAAGTGGTGCGATCGACTTATATATTGATTATAGTGGTACAGCCTATGGTGATACATTAAATTATCCACCAATCTCAGATATGGAGAAAGTTTATCAAACTGTAAAAGAGGATTTTAGAGAGCAGTTTAATATCGAAGTTTTAAAGCAAATGGGCTTTAATAACACCTATGTACTAGCAGTTACAAAAGATACCGCGAATAAATATAATCTTAATACCATTAGTGATTTAGCAAAGGTAGCTAATCAATTGTCTGCTGGAACAACACTTGAATTTCTAAATCGTGAAGATGGTATACCTGGTTTAATTAATCATTACAACTTTAATTTCAAAAATACTACAGGTTTAGATGGTTCGCCAAGATACCTTGCTCTAATTAATAAGGATACGGATGTGGTTGATGCCTTTTCTACAGATGGTTTATTAAAGAAATTTGAGTTGGTAACCTTAGAAGATGATAAGAACTTCTTTCCTCCCTATTATGCCATACCCCTTATGCGCGGGGAAACCTCTAAAACATACCCTGAAATAATACCAATTATTGAAGAACTAGGTGATGTTTTAACTGATGAGATTATGGTTGAACTAAACTATCAAGTTGATGAACTACAAAGAGAGCCAAAAGAAGTAGCTAAGGAATTTTTAATCAAAAAAGGGTTTATGACAGATTAATTTTTTATTACTGACGTTTATTTTTGATAATGTATTTCATCAAAAATTTAAAAGGGCACGCACTTTTGATAGACTTCTTATGGTAAGAAAAACGCTTTTACCTACAAAGAGTATATCATTTCGTGCGAAGCCCTATTATATTAATTCAACTTATTTAAAATGTTCCATCGCTGCTTGGTTTGCTGCATTCGCTTTTTCTGTTAAATCTGTAGCTAAGTCATGTGCGTTAACACCATCATTAAATACAGCAGCTTCAGCACCTTGGTAAGCCTCAGCAATAAAGGTACCAAAACCAGGAATTACAGTACCACCATATGGAATTGGTTCTTTACAATTCTTTAAGAATGCATCAAAGAAAGGTCCTCTACCATATTCGTCATCTGCACCAGGGAAGAATTCTCTAACTTTTGACCATACGGTTTCACTTAATGTAATTGGTAGTGCATCCATGGATAATTTAGAACCATCTGGATTTGTTAAGTTGCTATAAGCATCAAGTTTAGCCATCCAACCTTCTTCATTCCAGTTCATAAATTTAAGTAATTCATAAGCTTCTCTTGGATGCTCAGTAGCAGATGATATACCACCAAAGTCCATAGTAGCCATAGAATGCTTACTTGTGGTTCCATTGGCTCTTGGTACTGCATATGGTACATATACTAAACCTAAATCTAAGTATTCTTGTGTTGCAAATAAGTTATTAAATGTCCACCAAGCATCAAATTGGTAAGCAATTTTACCAGAATATGCAGCCCACATCGTTCTGTCACCAAATGCTGCTTCTGCTTCATCTGTATCCCAGAAAGGTGCATGATATCCACCATTAAATAATTCAGCTTGAAGGTTAACACCATCTGCCCAGTTAGTCATATCAAATTTAGTTCCATCCCATCCAAACTCACCCCAAACATTATCGTCAGAAGCAACTGGATACCAGGTTACGATTGTTCTATATTGGTTAAATCCAAAAATACCTTGTTCTGGAACTGTCATTTGCTTAATAGAAGCAACCATTTCATCCCATGTCCATTCTGTACTAGGCATTTGAACATTTAATTGTTCAAATACAGTTTTATTTGCAAAGATTGTTTCTGGGAAGAACTTTACAGGTGTTGCCCATTTCTTATCTGTACCATAGTAACCATATTTACCTTCGTTAATTGTCACTAGAACATTATCTGCTTCAGGGTCATTCTCCCAATACTCTGTCATATCACCTAATAAATCATTAGCAATAGCAAAGTCACATTCTCCTAGGATCCAGAAGGCGTCAGGCATTTGACCAGTTGATACAAGGTTTAATAAAGCATCATTATAACCATCAAGAGGTAAAGAAACGATTTCCACTGTTATGTTTGGATATTTTTCCATAAACTTATTAGCTAAATGAGTTGTTAAAACTTCATTTTCCCAAGATGCATATGTTAATGTTATTTTCTCTGATGTCATTGCTGGTAATGATTTTGCTTCCTCTGTTGGTTCTGGTGTAGTTGTATCACCTGTACTATCCGTTTTAGTATTATCATTTGAAGAATCATCTACTGTGGTAGGCGTATCTGTTTTGTCATCACCTGATTTACCACATGCAGCAAATGCACTGATACACATAACGAGTACCAAAAGTAAACTTAATACCTTTTTCATTTTCATAAAAAATCCTCCTTAAGATCATTTTCTTTATATTAGAATCCAATTTAGCATAAACCCCTAACTAAATTGGTTATTCTCCTGTAATACCAGTTCTATCTATACTTTCTACGAAGTATTTTTGTAAAAATCCATACATTAATAATACTGGTAAAATACTAAGCATGGTTCCTGCCATTTTAATAGATTCATTAATATTCCCTAGTTGTTGTTGATTTCCTTGATTATACTGTTCGTATATATTGGTAAAATTCTTAAGTTCAACAACTAAAGTGGTAAGGTTATTCGCTTTACCTGTTCCAAGCCCTGCTATATAAAGGGTGGTTAGATATGATTCATTCCAATACCATACCGTTGAGAATAAAAATACAACTAAAATTGCTGGTGCTGCTGATGGTATTGAGATACGAAAGAAGGATCTAAAGTATCCAGCACCATCAATATGGGCAGCTTCAATTAAGGCTTGAGGTACTTGCTTAAAGAAGTTATAAAAAATAAGTATAAATATTTGAGCTTTAATACCTTGACCTAAGAGAGCAGGTAAATTATATGCACTAAGTTTTCCAATCAATTTAAGGTTCGAAAATAATACATAATTTGGCATCATAGTTACTTGAGCAGGTAATATAAAGGAGAAAATTAATATCGCCATCATAATTTTCTTTCCCCTAAAATCAAATCTTGCAAATCCATAACCAATAACTGCACAACTACATACTTGAATTAAAGTAGGCACTCCAGCAATTAAAATACTCTCACCTAATGACTTAACAAAATCCATAACCTTAAATGCATTCATGTAATTTGTAAGATATAAACTTGAAGGTATCCACTTAATAGATGCATCTAATAAATCGTCTAAAGACATTAAACTAGTACTTATCATGTATAGAATAGGATATAAATAAACAAATCCTATCCCAACTAATAATACATATTTTATTATAAGAGGTAATAACCCTTCTCTCTCTTTAGCTCCTAATAGGTACTTTCTTAACTTTTCTTTGTTAACTTTCGGAGGCACAAAATTTACTTTATCTTGTAGTACACTTATTTTTTTTGCCATTTTATGCCCTCCTTCCTAATTGCCTTTGACGACGTTTTTGCCTAACTTTTAAGTTTCTTCTTTCGCGGTTAAGCTTATAAAGACGTTTCTTTTCTCGTTTTATTTCAGCTTGATAATTATCTTTCTTAGTTCTAAGTACAAAAGCCATTAATGCAACGAGTAGACATACCACTACAGCATACATCCAAGCCTTAGCAGAAGCATAACCATATCCTCTATTAATTGCGAACATATCATTATAAATTTGAGTTATAATCGCATTTTGTTCATTATTAGAAAGGAAAATTACCGTATAGATTGCATTTAATAATATCATTGGCTTAATGGTTGGAAGTGTTATTTTCCAGAAACATTCCCAGCCAGACCCACCATCTATTTTTGCTGCCTCATATAAGG
>JAFAEB010000363.1 GCA_023424235.1 Bacillota bacterium | reverse complement strand
GATAAGTTGTTAGATAGCAGTGAGATAGACAAAGAAACGATAAAAAATACCCTAGAACAAACATTAAATGAGGTGTCAGAAGAAACCCTCCATAAAACTGATGTGGAATTAGGTAAATTGTCAAATGAAACGATTATGGTTGTAAATGATTTCTCCAATCAAGTACTAGAGAAAATTAATAAAAACCATGAAGAAGTTGTATTTTTATATCAAATGCTTAATGACAAAGAGGAGCAATTAAAGAAGTTATTAGGACAAGTTGATGAATCTAAAAAAAGCTTATCCAAAGAAGTTAAACAGGTATCAGATTCTGTTCAAGCTGTAAGAAATAATTCTAATATACCGATTAGCAATGAGAATAATAGTGATATTGATTCTTTAATAGTTATAAGCTCGATTCATAAGGATGAATTAGAAAGTAATATAGAGGATAATCAATTATTAGAAAAAGACAACTTAAATAATAATCAAAGAATTATTAACCTATATAAAGCAGGAAAATCAGTAATGGAGATTGCTAGAGAGCTTGAACTAGGACAAGGTGAGGTAAAATTAGTACTTGATTTGTTTGTGAAATAACTTAAATAATGATAGAAACTAATTACAGTGACAATAAGAATGGATATAAGCAGAAAGAGGATAAAATGAAGCTAAAGTATTATATGAGAGGAATCGGTATAGGGATAATATTTTCTACTATTATCTTATCAATCTCCCATAAAACCTCTACCACTTCTATGACAGATGCAGAAGTAATTAGAAGAGCAGAGCAACTTGGTATGGTAAAAGAAGATAGTCAATTGATAAATGAACTTGATGATTTATTACATACAAATGATAAAAAGAATGATACCAATCCAATTACTCCGACTACTTCACCAGAACCTAGTGTTTCTATTAAACCAGAGAATAACATAGAGGATGAAGATGAGATAGCTGATACCTTTAGTGATACTAATAATGATACATTAGGTGATAATGAACAAGAGAAAGAAGATACTATTGATGTAGAATCAGGTTCCGATAATGCTATAAAGGAAGAAGAGCCTTTCCTTGTTGGGGAAGTAACAACTGATGATAAAGAAGAAGTAACTTTTCTTCAGATCGAAATAAGTAAGGGTATGACTTCAGAAGATGTATCAAGGATATTAGAAGAGAAGGGTATCATTGAAGATAAAAAAGTCTTTAATAAATATTTAAAAGAAAATGGACTTTCTAGAGTAATTAATTATGGTACATTTAAGATAGCACAAGACGCAACTTTCTATGATATCGCTAATTTATTAGTATCAAAATAAAAGTCGGAGTAGGAGAAATCCTACTCTTTTGTTATGTTATAGGTAAATTTTTATGGATAATTATAAATGATACTTGCATTAGAATAGTTTTAATTCTTACTATTATTTAATAAATTTTCTAATTTTCTATTGAATTTAATGTTAAAGTATGCTATATTTTACAATAAAAGGTTAGTTGTTTTTGTAGAATACTTTTACTTTGTGAGGATACTTATGATACTTTATGTACTATTTGCATTAGCTTTTGCAAAAATCAAAGGTAATAAGCTTGTACCTTTATTAAAAGCATATTCTCTTTATCCCTTTGTAGTTGCTGAGTTAATATATATGTTATTACAAATAAATATATTTTTACATAACTACAACTTTATACAGTATACAAGCATTATTAATAGAGCTTATATGTATACTCTTTTATTACCAATCTTTGTTTATAAATTGTACAAGCCTGGTATCCTTGGTTCATTACTTATGATAACTGGTACATTTTTAAACAAATTAGTAATGAGTCATAATGGTGGTAAAATGCCAGTTTTCCCCTCTTTATCCAAGGTAACAGGTTATTATAACGAAGCTGCCATTTTAACGGTGGATAATATTCATATTTCTGGAGATGAATCCACTAAATTTAAAATTCTTACTGATTTTATTGATGTAGGTTACAGTATATTAAGTATTGGTGATATATTAATACATTCATTTATCTTTATCGTGATTTACTATACTGTAATAGAAATAAATAAGAATCTAAATAATACGAATGAAAATTTACAAGAGGGCTAAATAATGGAATGGTTTAAGATTTTAATATTTGAATTTTTATTGGGATTTGGTTTACAAGGTTTTGCTGTTGTACTTGGTATTTATGCTTTTACAAAACATAAATTGGTTATAAAAGATTATATTTTATCAAGCTCTTTAGTTATAAGCATATCCTATCTTGTTAGATTATTACCTATTAGTTTTGGAATACATACTTTGTTAAATATGCTTTTCCTGTTTTTGATTTGCATTATTATATTAAAATTACCAGCCTATTTAACAATTCGTTCATCTATAATTGTAACTGTACTTTTACTAATTTGTGAAATGGTTGATGTTGCAATTATGTTAATTATCTTTGGTAAAGAGAACTTTGAAAGCATGATGCTGATGCCATTAATAAAAGCGCTTATGGGTTTTCCTGCATCGATAATGTTTGTTTTAATTAATGCTTTTGTATATTATATTTCGATTAAGCAAAAAAGGGTGATTAGCGATGGAAACATTAGCGAGTAATTTAGCTGCCAAAATTGCATTACAAATGGATTATGATGAAGATAAAAAAGCAGTATTAGCTTATGGTCTAACAGCTATATTTCAAATGGTAACTATATTTACTATTATCTCATTAATCGGTCTCCTATTTAAATTTTGGTATGAAAGTATTCTTATATTTTTTGGAGTTGGCATTATAAGAAAATCAACCGGAGGAGCCCATTCGCATACTATGAATGGGTGTATTATTATTAGTGTATTCTCTATTACCTTATTGTCATCTATTTCTAGATTCATACTAAATACTATGATTAGTAATTATGCAAATTATATAGTATCAGTTATCATCTATTTACTGTGTTTTATTATTTTTTATATTCGTGTTCCTGTTGCTTCACCTAATAAACCAATTGCAAAACCAGATAAAATAAAGAGACTTAGAAAGCAGAGTTTTATTATATTAACACTATTCTTTATAATATCGATTGTTTTAATAAGCTTAATACCTTGGAATAGACGGTTATATAGTATTGCAGTTAGTGTAAGATTAACTATGTTATGGCAATTATTTACTTTAACTAAAATTGGCATCCGTTTTTTTGGACAAGTTGATTCTTATTTTGAATCAATTCGTAATAAGTGATGATTTGTCTTACTTATAAGGTTCTACACATACTTTATTTTTTCTAAATTTAAGTAAGTATAGAGGTTATTTTCTATAAATAAGTATTATGAAAGGAGGATAAATAAATGAATAAAAGAAAATTTTTAGCTATAGTTACTGCAATAATAACAGTTTTTGCAACTACAATTGCTTCTTCAGCTTGTTATTGGTATTTTTATCAACCAGAGGAACCAAAGTGTTTGAAGGATATGTAATTCTAGGGCATAGACTTGTGAAGTTTATTCACAAGTCTTTCTTTAACAATAAATCAACGAAAGAAGAAGGTGCAATAAGTGGGAAAGAGCATACCTAACTTAAACAATACAAAAAAAGAGCAAATCAGAACAATGTTTTTCACTTTAAAGATTTTAGCTCTATTCTTTTCTGCCATTCCTTTATTTCAATACTTATCAAAGAAGCTTAATATTGATTTTACTAACTCGAATTATAGTATATATATAATTGGATTAACACTTCTAATGCTTTGCATGGTAATGTTTTTTTTAAATTTTATATTTAATAGAAATCAGAATAACAGACACTTTCAAATTTTAGAAATGTCTATTTTTATAATTATCTTTATTATAACGATATACATAAGCGGTGCTAATGAAAGTTACATTAAGTTTATTTTCCTCTTTATAATTATTTCTTATACTATTGAATATGGTATGAAAATAGGATTCACAATTGCTATCATTTCATCCATTGTTATCCTTACAATGGATCTTGTTTTTGGAGGAAAGGGTGAAGTAAATCGTTATTTTGAAAATGATTTAGCCCTAGTAGCTATGTTTTTTTTAGTTACCTGGACATTAGGGTTTTATGTTAAACTAGAAAAACTACATATTCAGGATCTGACGGAATATGCAAATATAGATGGTTTAACAGGAGCATACAATCATCGATATTTTTATGAACTTATAGAATTAATATTTGATGAAAGTGTAAAAAATAATCGTATGCTTTCTATTATAATGATCGATATTGATTATTTTAAAAAATATAATGATATGTACGGACATAGGAAAGGTGATGATTTATTAAAAGAAATCACATCAGTATTACAAAAGAACCTTAGAGAGACTGATATAATTTGTAGATATGGTGGAGATGAATTCTGTATTATTTTAGGTAATACAAATAAAGAGCAAGCGAGTCATATTGCAAATACGATGAAAGAGAGTATAGATAAATATGAATTCTTTGGTCAAGAGTATTTGCCTAATGGGAAATTAACCATATCGATTGGTGTTGCTACCTTAAGTAATGAATCAGAAAATTTTAAAACCTTGATAGAAGATGCAGATATGGCTTTATATAGAGCGAAATTTCTAAGAAGGAACAAGGTGGAGATGTATTCATCTGTTTTTGACCAGGTTAAAGAGTTTGATCATACGAACACAGATTTGCTTACAAATATGAAGCAGTTAAAGACTCTAATTACAGTAATTAATTCAAGAGATACCTATACCTTTAAACATGTTGATAGGGTATTTAACTATTGTAATATTATGGCAGATTATTTAAAACTAGAAGCATCAGAGAGAAAATCATTATTGTATGCTGCTTACCTTCATGATTTAGGAAAAATAAATGTTTCTAAGGAAATTTTGGTTGCAGATAATAAACTAACGAAGGAACAATGGGATGAATTAAAAAAACATCCTCAGGATAGTGCAGATATAATTAGGCAAATTGGTGGATTTGATGATGTTGTACCAATTGTACTACAGCACCATGAAAAATATGATGGTAGGGGTTATCCTAATGGTTTAAGTGGTGAAAACATTAGTTATTTGGCACGTATACTAACGATTGTAGACAGTTTTGATGCTATGACAAATCAGAGAACATATCAAAAAATAAAAACATTCGATGAGGCATTTATTGAAATCGAACGATGTAAAGGAACACAATTTGACCCTATCATAGCAGATCAGTTTATTAAAGCATTTTCCAATCTTAGCGCGGGTGATAATGAAATCTTGTAGGAGAATACATAAGGGTTGTTTATTATGATGGTTATATTTACCATTGTACCAATAAACTGCTACAATGGTAAAGGAAGTTATAAATAGTAGATAATTCGTATAATAGAGTAATGTATATAGAGAAAGAAATGACACTTACCTTGGTAAGTGTTTTTTTATCATAGGAGGAAATTACGTCCTATGCTTTGCGGTGCTAAAGCCTGCAAAGGCAGCCTCTTTGCTCTACAATAAAAAAATACTCATTAGATTAGAATATAAATACCCGAATCTAATAAGTATTAATGGTTTTGACTAAGCTTATTGCTTAATCTTTCTATATGCGGATAAAGGGACTCGAACCCTTACAAGGTCACCCTTGGCAGATTTTGAGTCTGCTGCGTCTGCCATTCCGCCACATCCGCATGA
>JAFAEB010000278.1 GCA_023424235.1 Bacillota bacterium | reverse complement strand
TTGTTACTGTGCGTAATCCCTTTGCGGAGTCATGGGCATTTTTTATTCGAAAATTTGAATCGACAAAAGCGGTAACGGTGGAGGAATTAATTACAGATACAAATTCACAACTACCAATAAATCTTATTAAGCACCTAATAAAAGGATGTCAAATCATAGCAATTACTGGTGATCAAGGGTCTGGTAAAACGACTCTATTAAAAGCATTGGTTCGTTTTATCGATCAAACCTATACCATTCGTGTTCAAGAATTAATTTTTGAAACATGGCTTAGAAAATTGTATCCAAATCGGAATATATTAACCTTTCGTGAAACTGATATGATTAAAGCTGTAGATGGGATAAATCTACAGAAGAAAACCGATGGAGCAGTTAATATACTAGGTGAGATTGCAAGTGAAGATGTAGCTTCTTTGGCAATTCAGTTAAGTCAATCAGGTACCAAATTCACAATGTTTACCCATCATGCTGTATCAACCGATAAATTAATTCGCTATTTTAGAAATGCTTTATTATCGAAAAGCTTTGGAAGCTTTAATGATGAACGTATTGCGGAAGAACAAGTAGCAGATGCAATTCATTTTGATATTCATATGGCCCTAGACAAAAGAGGAAAGCGTTATATTGAGCGTATTACAGAAATTATTCCCATAACCGAATCCAATGAATGGCCTATGGATTATAGCGAGGTTATGATCGAATTTGCAAAAAGAATGGCGAGACGAACTATGTTTTTGACAAAAGACATTATCGTTTTTAATGAAGACAAATATGTATATAAGAATCCCTTAAGTGAAGTGGAAGTAAAACGAATACAAGGAAAGTTAACTAAATGTGAAAATGATGAATTTGAGCAATTTTTAAGTCATTATAAAAGTCAATTGGCTCTATAAAGTTAGTTTAGGAGGTGTATATGAGTACAAAGCAGATGATTATTATAATGATTAATTCTCTTCTTGTGGTTTTGTGTATAACTGCTGCGATTATCGTAGTTATTGAACAAAAGGAGAAAAAACTTGTTAAAAATAATCTATATATACGAAGGAGGTATCATAGAAAGAGCAAATTAATTCAGCTATATGAAATATTAGAGTGTATCCCTATTATAAATAATTATCTTTATAAAATTAAAAAGAAATTTGAAATCATTTGCCCTGAAGAAAAGAAAATCCTTATAAAGAAAACCATGTGGCTTACCTCTTTCATCTGGATATTATCAAGTATTGTTTTATCCTATTTATTTTTAAGTGACTTCTCCTTCTATCATCTTACTCTAAGTTTTATTTCCATCTATGTAATTCATAATGAAATTTCTTATAATCTATTAAAATACTATGAAGTTAAGCTATTAAAACAATTAGAAAAGTTCCTAGCTGATGTAAGACATAATTACTATGTAAGTAATATGGTGGATATTGCTATTAAAGATTCACTGATTGGAGCAGGAGCACAGATGAAAGTTCATGGTATGCTCATCTATGAGGTATTATGTTCAACCGATATACATAATAAAGTCTCAAAATATAATGACAAAACCTATAATAAATTCTTGAAAATATTCCTAGCACAGTGTGTTAATGTAATTGAGTATGGAGATAAAGAAGTAAATGCGACATCTTTGTTTTTAATTAATATTATGAATTTACGCATTGACATACAAATTGATATATTAAGGAGAAATAAAACGATCTTTTTATTTTCTGGACTTTCGATTGTTAGTATCCTACCTCTTATAACCCTTGATTGGATTAAAGAGTGGGGATTGTCAAATCTTCCTGAACTGGCTAGCTTTTATAATGGTAATGTGGGCTTTTTTACTCTTATATTTTTAGTTGCCCTCTCCTTAATCACATATGTTCTAGTAGATAAATTAAGGGAAGAACAAGACTATATTCCAAGCAGCCATGATCTTATAAAAAAGTTAGCAAATATCGGATTTATCAAACAAGCTCTTAATAATTATGAAGATAAGAGCTATGGTCGAATACTAAAAATAGATCAAATGCTTAAGAGAATGGGGGAGACCTTAACGGCAAAGCAACTACTCTTAAAACGTATCCTGTTTGGTATAACCATTGGTATTCTTAGTTTTGCAATAATGAACTACATTCACTATAAAAGTCGTGTTCATACACTAAACCACACAATAGGAAGCAAGTTAAATATTACGAATAAAGAAATGGTGGATGAATTACAAGGTTTAATTAAGTCCCTAGTACTTGAATTCAGAGATGATGCCAAAGTATCAAAGGTGGAAATATTAGAAGCGATAAGGAGTAGTGAGATAAGTATGGAAAAAGCAATAGAAGATATCTTAGTAGATGAGGTATTACATCGCAAAGATAAGTATAGGGAGGATTATTTTAAATGGTATGAAGCAATAATTGTATTTGCCTTATCTTATATTGGATACTTTCTTCCTTATTGGTTGTTATTATACAAACGTAAAATTATTGATATGAGCATGCATGATGAGGTTATTCAGTTTCAATCAATTATACTAATGCTAATGTACATAGAACGTATGACTACAAAAACAATTCTTGAAACGATGGAAACATTTGCTTTAATATTTAGACCAGCTATCAGAGAGTGCTTAAATGATTATAATAGTGGAGACATAGAAGCCTTAGAACGTTTAAGGGAAAAGGAGAGCTTTGGCCCTTTTCGTCAGCTGATTGATGACTTCCTAATTGCAGATAAGATACAGATTAGTAAAGCATTTGATGAGATAGCAGCAGACAGACTTAATTATCAAGAAACAAGAAAGCAGGAAAATGAAATAAAGGTAACAAAGAAGGCTGAATTTGCAATGTTTATCTCATATATACCTGCAACTTTTATTTTAGGAATGTATTTAATTATACCATTTGCTTATGAAAGCTTAAAGCAATTGAATCAATACACTATGGAAATGAACGGAATGTTTTAGGAAACATCAAACAAAATAAATAAAAGGGAGATATATAAATGAAAACGACTCATATGGATAATGGAACAAAGCTTTTGCTATTAGCAGTTGCTGCGATTATAACTTGTATTGTTTGCGGCATAGCATTTTATGTTACAAGAGAAGGTAAGGCAGCAGTTAATAATAGCACAAATCAGTTTAATAAGTTAACCTCAAGTTATCAAGATATTGATTTATCAATTTATGATGAGTTGGTTATATCAGGTTCTGAGGTTAAGCGTTTGATTAAAGATGTAACAGATAAAAATGAATATGTTTCAATTAAAGTAATCACAGGTATGCTTCAAACAAGCAGCTATAATTATTCTTATAATACAAGTACAAAAAGTCTTGAAAGTTCTGGAGTAACCACCCTTACAACAAGTCAAGCATCGAAAAGTTTGGCAAGTTATATTAATGAAAGTAGTAATTTTAAAGGTGAGGTGTTTATGGATGGCAATGGGAATCTTATCTGTATTAGTTTTACTCAGCAAAAGTAAAGATTGAAAGGATTTCGATGAGAAATGAAAATAGGAAATATCGATGTAGCCTATAAACTTTTAATTCTAGCTGCTACAACAATAATAACTTGTATTGTAATTGGAATTGGATTTATTGTCGCAAATAATGCTAAATCGATTGGTAATACAACAATTGATAAATTAAATGAACTTAATAAAGAATTAATCGAAAGTGATATACAAATGTATGATGGTTTAACGATTACTGGAAGTGATGTGGTGAATTTTACAAAGAAGGAACTTAGTAATTATAATACACTAGAAATTGCACCTTATTCAATTATTATTACCACAAGTAGCAGGTCAACTACTCATAATAACAACAGTAATCTTACAAAGCTGAATGATTTTACGAATTCTATGTACTGTAATCCATTAAAGAAATTTATGGGACAAGTTAATAAAAATGAGAATGATGTAATAATTAGTATTACATTCGTACAACAAAATTAAGAATAGGATGGAGATATTATGAAAACAAATCATATGGATAATGGAACGAAATTGCTACTTTTAGCAGTAGCTGCAATTATTACCTGCATTGTATGTGGAATTGCTTTTTATGTTACAAGAGAAGGGAAATCGGCAGTTAACACTAGCACGAATCAATTTAATCAGATGACGACTAGTTATCAAGATATTGATATTACTATGTATGATAATCTTAGTGTTTCAGGGACAGAAGTTAAGTCTATTATCGAAGAATCAAGTAAAGATACGGTATGCAATGTAACAGTAAAAACACTACGAGATACAGTTGGTACAACTTATACCGGAATAGCGAATGAATTAAATGATGGAAATACGAAGGGAAATGTAAAATACATCAACCCATCAGCTAATTTTCTAGGAAGTATAACTAAGGATGATAATGGTGTTGTTACGATGTTAACCTTTACACAACAACGTTAATATACATAATGACTTATGGAGCAAATCTTAAAATTACTTTACCAAGCATTTGGTGCCATTGTATTTATTATTGCAGTTACATTATTAATGCACGAAGTTAATGTTTTAAATGGGATTATAAATAACTCCAATGATTTATTAAAAGATCCTGTAATATATAAAAGCAATAATCTACCTATAGCAAAGGAGCTATCCTATAGTGAGTTAATTGCATTTTTATTAAATCCATTAGAATATGATATTAGTATTAATGGTTATGTAATTCGAAAAGAGGATCATAGTAATGAGTTAATCATAACTTATCCAATACCAAGAGGCCTATATATAAAAGATTATATATACAATAGTAATGGTAAGTTAATAGAAATCAAGTTTTTAATTAAACAAATTTGAAATAGGAGTTCGATCAATGTTTGAGTATCTTAATCATCTAATGAGACAATATAATTTAAAAGAAGCAATTATAATTATGGGGATAATTATGATAATTATGGTAGTTGTCATGTATATAATGATTCAGGTTCATATTCTAATACACGAACTATCTCATTTCATCTTTGGATGGTTAACAGGATATGAATTACTATCCATTCGTGTAGGAAAAAATATGCTTCTTAAAAAAGATGGTAAATTCAAATTTGTAATTCTAAGACGAATTTCATCCTCTGGACAATGTATTATG
>JAFAEB010000258.1 GCA_023424235.1 Bacillota bacterium | reverse complement strand
GTCTACTTCTTTCCCATAGTCATATCGGCCACTGCACTTGGTCTTTTATTTAATCTTATCTTCTTATATGACAAGGGGATGATAAATCAAATTCGTGAACTATTTGGAGCAACGAAATTAGTTGACTTTAAAAATAAAAACCTTGCTTTATTTACAATGATGATTCCTGTTATGTGGCAATATGTAGGCTTTTACTTTATTATATTAGTAACTGGTTTAAACAATATATCTACAGAATTATATGAGGCAGCTTCTATTGACGGTGGTACCCCTTATCAACAAGTTATATATATCTCTCTACCGCTTCTTCGAAATGTAATAAGTACTTGTGTTGTTCTTGCGGTAACTGGCACACTAAAGGTTTTTGACCTTCCTTGGACTATGTTCCCGAAAGGATTACCGAACGGTGAAACCTGGCTAACAGGAACCTATATGTACTATCAGGTATTCAATGCAAATAATGTTGATTATAGCTCTGCGATTGCTGTATTTATAGTTATAATGGGTATCCTTTTATCTAAAGTAGTAAACACCATATTGAAAGAGAAAGATTTTTAGGAGGCTAGTAATGAAGCATAATATTATTAAAAGAAGTACTAAGATATCAACATGGCAAGGCATTATCCTAATCCTATTATCAATATGGGCGATTACTACGATCTATCCTATTATTTGGGTTTTATTAAACTCATTCAAAGACAGAAGATTCATATTATCTAGGTCTTTTCGTTTTCCTCTTGGTGAAACATTTACATTAGATAATTACCTTTTAGCTTTTCGTCGTATCAACATTTTAGGTGCTTATAAAAATAGTTTAATTATTTCTTCAAGTGTTGTAATCCTAGTAATCTTATTAGCTGGTTTAGCAGCTTATGTTTTAGTTCGCTATGAGTTTCGTCTTAAAAAAATGTTATATCATATGATCATAGCTGGAATGATGTTTCCTGTATTTTCAACTATTATTCCTGTATTTCGGATGCAACATTCATGGGGAATTGTAAATACCGATAATCTTACCTTGTCTTTACTATCTACTGCTCTTCCTCAAATTGCAGGTAATCTACCCTTTGCAATTGTGGTGTTAATGGGATATATTAAGAGTATACCAATCGATTTAGAAGAAGCTGCTTATATGGAAGGATGTAATATTAGTCAGATATTTTTTCGAGTTATCGTACCATTAACAAAACCTTCTTTTGCAACAGTTGCTATCTTCTCTTTCTTATGGAGTTATAACGATTTATTCAGTCAGATGTTTTTCCTTCGCACAAAAACACAATGGGGAATCACTGTTTTATTAAATCAATTAACCTCACAAGAAGGAACGAACTATGGACTAATGGCAGCTGCAGTTACACTTGTTATAATACCTATCTTATTGGTATATATATTTATGCAAAAGTATATTATTAAAGGAATGACAGCAGGTGCATTAAAAGGATAACAAGGAGTAGCAAGAGCAAGAAGGTTAAAACGGATAAGAAGGTTAAACGGGGAGGTAAATATGTATAGGGTTATTATAGTTGATGATGAACCTATTATCGTGAAAGGATTATCTAAGACGATTCCATGGGATAAATACAATTGCCTGGTTACAGGTACTGCATGTAACGGAAAGGAAGGAATGGAACTAATAAACAGTCAGAAACCAGATATTCTAATATCTGACATTCATATGCCTGGTCTAGATGGTCTTACTATGATTGCATCCATAAAATCACAATTTCCTAATATGCAAATATGTATCCTTACGGGTTATCGTGACTTTGATTACGCACAACGCGCTATTTACTTAGGTGTTACCCGCTATTTGTTAAAGCCCTCAAAAATGAATGAATTACTTGACGCACTAGAAGTTATGACATTAAACTTATCAAATTCTACATTAAACTTAAAAAATGAGAAATATAATCAAGATATGAAAGAAAGTAAAGAAACAAATGAAGATAATGCTATGGAAGAAAGTGCCTCTAACAGTTTTATCGTTCGAAATGCCTTACAATATATCGAAGCTCACTATAAGGAAAAAATTATGTTATCTGAAGTTGCGGATCAAATTTATGTGAGTCAATGGCACTTAAGTAAACTTCTGCATCGTCACACAGGACAAAACTTTTTAGAAATATTAAATAATATTCGTATTGATAAAGCAAAAGATTTACTTAATAATCCGGCCCTACGTATTGGAGAAATTGCAGAAGAAGTTGGTTTTGCTGATATTGCACATTTCTCAAAAGTATTTAAAAGAATCGTTGGCATATCAGCCAATGAATATAGAAATACGGTATTAACAAGATAAAGAGAAGTATCCATATAGTCATTATGATATGGGTACTTCTTTTATTTATTGCCATTACATACAAAATATGGTATTCTTCTTAAATAAATGTATATTTGCACTTGATTCATAAGTTACGGCCCAGTCGCATGAGATTAGGATAAGCAAGATAATAAAGATATTTTGGAGGATAAAATGAAAATAACCGTAATAAATGGTACAGAAGTTAAAGGTTGCACCTATCATCTAAAGGAATCCTTTCTTGATCATTTTCGTAACGATCATGAAATTATTCAATATTATTTACCCAAGGATTGTCCTAAATTTTGTATAGGTTGTAAAGTTTGCTTTATGAATGATGAAAATTTATGTCCTCATAGTAAGTTTACTATGCCAATATGGAACTCAATATTGGAATCTGAATTAATTGTATTTGCCTATCCTGTATATGCCTTAAGAGCTCCAGCACAGGTAAAAGCATTACTTGATCATCTATGTTGTCACTGGATGGTTCATAGACCGGATAAAAAAATGTTTGATAAACATGCAGTTATTCTAACACAAAGTATTGGTGCTCCAAATACTACTGCACAAAAGGATGTGGTAACGAGTCTAACTTGGCTTGGTGTTTCGAATATAAAAAGACTTGGATTTGGTTTAATGGAAGGTGTTGTATGGGATGAGATTTCAGAAAAACGCCGAACAAAAATGGTTGAAAAAACGAAGCAATTCGCAAGAAAAATACATAAAGTTAAGAAAGTTAAGAAAAGCTTAAAAGTACGACTTTTCTTTACCATAAGTAAAATGATACATAAAAAGACTCTAAAAATGGAAGCGATACCTTCTGCAGACAATCAACATTGGATTAATAATGGATGGATCGTTTTAAATAAAAATGTATAGAGTCTACTCTTCTTTATTGGGCTTTATGATTGAAGTATCTATGATTGTGGAAAATAGATACTTCAATATATTCTAATAACTAAAACCCAAATTCACCTTCAATAAAAATAACTTTTATTCTATCTTTAACAAACTGGCCTGCAATTAGTACAAAGTCATTACATATTCTCTCTTTATGATGACAATCAATACACCTTAAAAGTTTCGTACACGGTGTATTTTTATGAAGTCTTTTAGCATCCATTGGTGCCGCAATTTGGCGTGTACGATTTATTGCTTCATCAACTGTCTCAACAATCTTGTTTGTTCCGACAACAGCAATAACCTGATTGGGTCCATACAGTATTGGTGCTACTCTGCTACCATTACCATCGATATTAAATAATTTTCCGTCAATCGTTACTGCGTTAATTCCTGTTAAAAAGGTATCTGATCTAAAATTTTTCAGATAAAGCTCTCGCTTATCTTCTCTTGTGATACCATCCTTATATTTATCTAAGAAGTGATAATTTTTACTTCTTATTAAATCCAATACTCCAGTCTGTTCTAGGGTAACAGAATCTCCACAACCTATGGTTTCCCCTTCTTTGATTAGCTTTATTATTAATTTATGTAGTTGTTCAATGGTCTCAACATAGTAACCAGCCATATTGTTCTTGGCAAGACTTTCAATCGTTTTTCTTGTTTTATTATTCATAGTCATATTACTCCTTTGTACAGTTTGGATTACTCTTTAACATGTTTTAAGGAAGTATACTATAAATATTAGGTACGATCAATTAATTTGTTTATTAATTGTTCCATTCTAAAAGTACAATCTTTCATTCTAGAATCTCTATCCCAGGAATCTGATAATGGAAAATATACAAAATCTTTAACACGAGTCCCCATATCCCATTTACCATCCGTGTTTTTATGTTTGTTTAACCAATCAAGTACAAAGGTTAATTTACTCAAATTAAGTTTATAATCTGATAGTAATTCGATGGCTCTTATGTAGCAACTAGATTGCTTACTTTCAAATATTTCAGGTAAATTACATATAGAGCCATTGTATATATAATATATTCCGAGTTCATGATTTAATATGTAGTCGAAAACTGCATTTTCTATATCTGAATTGAAACAATCAGCTACAAGAGAAACTTGATAAAATGAAACAAAATCAACTAAACGGCCTCCCCTTGCTTTTTGTGAAAAAGTATCTATATACGCAGATAGATACTCTTCATGATTATATGTACCTGATTTAAAAGCATTGGATATTATGTTAGCCCATGTAATCGCAACTGAATTGGCCATATCGTCATCTTTTGTAAACCTACGAATCCATGTGGAAAGCATAAGTTGTGTGAATATATCCCAATCATGTGTTTTTTCACGTCTGTCGGGCATTTCTACTTTACCAATCAAGCAATTATGCATATATGAAACTGTTTTTTGAATACAGGTATCTTCAATAGTATAACCTAAAATTTGTAACCTTCGTAAAGCTTGTTCCGTAGTAATTGGTTGTTTCTTAGGTTCACTTAAGGTATGAAAATAACCCCACAAACCATCTTTGTCTTGTAATGAAATGATTTCTTTTGCCCATTTCGAATCTTTATACATGTTCTCTCCTACATAAACATATTTAATATGATAATAGAACAGGTTATTCTTGGATTCTTTTGAATTTCCTGTTCTATTATATGTATTTTGACATTTCGATTAAGTAACCGCATAAAGTACTCTATTGTACATTCCACGGGTATATAAAATACTGTAACATTAAACTTTAAAATAAATTATTTTATATAATCCCTGACCAGATAATATTCTTAACATTTTGTAAGCTTTCTGGATACCAAACATCTCCTTTGGCATATGGAACCATCCATACAGCAGATAGCTTTTCTCTTGGGTCAACTGCTAGGCATAATGCACCCCAGCCTTCATGGAAGAAGAAATCTGGGCTTGTTATGATAGCTTCTCCCCTACGTAAATCTGGTCCCATTCCATAGAGGCGATTCTTATTATTAGAACCCCAACAGTAATCTGGTACATTGAAAAGATAATGAGTACGCATTTTCTCTATCGTCATTCTACTTAAGATACGAGTATTATTAAATCTTCCTCCATTACATAACATTCTAGCAAAGATTGATAAGTCAGGAATCGTTGAATGTAGCCCTCCGCCAGTCTGTGGGATATCACTCCAGATACTTTCATCCTCTTCTTCATCCTTACTATTATTTATTATTTTATTAATCCTTACCTCATGGTCTTCAAATTGAATTAAATGGTGTTTCGCTAACCTAGCATCGATTTGAAAGCTACTATTATTCATTCCTAGAGGTTCTAATATATTTTTTGTAATATATTCTTCTGCACGTAATCCTGTTACATTCTTAATTAGTGCACCTAATAATATGTATCCATAGGTTGAATAAATCCATTGTTCACCTGGTTTACAGCTAACACCTGCTTTTAAACTAGCTTCAATCCAATCCTCTCCTTTTTTGCACTTTTCAATATAAGAGAAAGGATTGTTCTCTTCATCCGAATCAAATCTCAAACCAGAAGAATGTGATAGGACATGAGCTATTTTTATGTCTTTATACGGTTCTTTATCCATTTGTGGTATATAGCGTGACATAGCTTCATCTGGCCTTAATAATCCATCTTCTACTAGCTTAAAAATTGCTACTGCTGTTATTAATTTTGTAACAGATGCAATTCGCATCACAGTATCTTGGTTCATTACATTGCTTTCATCTCTTCTATAACTATTAAATCCTAAAGTATTACTAGCAATTATCTTATTATCCTTTGTAATACAATAATTTGCACCAATTAAGCGTTTATCCTCGATCATGTTCCATAAATGCTTGTTTAATACTTCGATTCTACTGCTGTCGTATCCAACTAATTCTGGTATTTCATCTACAGCCCCTTTTTGTAATATCATATCTCCCATACTCGTCTCCTCTACTTTAAAAATGTAACCTAACAAGGAAATCCCTATTCTTTTATGTTAGGTTTATATAAATAACATTAGTAGGTTTAACTTTACAAATCTTTCATCAAAAGGAAAGTTCAAAATTACCACCTACAAATGATATATTGTTACCCTTATCATCTTTTCGAAACGCCAGTTCTTCGGTGGATATGAGTTTAAATCCTAGCTTCTGTATTAAATGATAGGAAGGTAGGTTTCCTAAACCAAGTCCAGCAGAGAACCTTGTAATACCAAGTTCCTTATTTAAATACCTTAAAAAAGCATCAACTGCTTCAAAAGCATACCCATGATTTTGATGAATCACTTTAAAAGCAAAACCAATGTCATACACATCATCATTCTTATGATAGCAAACATATCCAATCATTTCATTCCTTCCTTCAAGCTTTACTGCAAAAAAGGAACCAAAATTCTCCCAACGTTTGGCTAATTCCTGTACCTGAATTTTATCTGTAGGCATTTGAAAATCATATATTTTGTATGGTGAAGCTTCAAAATCATGACATATAACCAATAAATCTTGCCAATTATCTTCTGTTAATTTAGTAATAGTTAGTCTTTTTGTATTTATTTTCATTCTATTTCTCCATTTTGATTAACTTTAACTCTTATGTACTATTCTTTACTCCCATAATTATTTTTATGTAAAATAATCTTTTGAATGATTGATGGTAGATATAAAGTAAAACATTCAAAAATTGATAAACTAGTGATATAACCTGCTATATCAAAAAATTTATTGATAGTTTCATAGGAGTAAATCAAAGCATATATAACAAGGATACACCGAATCGAAACTGATATAGGTGTTACAATAGCAAATAAAATAGTATTTGTATTATTACGTTTTAAGTATATTATAAATAACAATAAAAATATTGTAATTCCAGTTATAATTAATGATATAAGCACATATTGCATAAATTTATCCGTAGCCCATGTTACAAATACATTATCTACCATTTCGTTATTTAATCTTCTTATAAGTCTTGCATGAAATCGATTGAAGGTAAATACTATTCCGATCACTCCTATTAGAGTTAATATAGATGATAGGACAAGATAGGTAATATACATCATTCTATTTTTAGACAATCCCATAAAACAATTACCGATTATAAGAAATATTAAACCTATTAATATAAGTAAAGAGAACATATTCCACTCCTTATGTCTTTGATTTATTAGGTTAAACTAAGATGACCTTCTGAAAACTCAAATAGTTTTATCATCGTAGCAAGTTCTGTTTCATTGATATAATTCCATGTTAAGTGAGGATATAAGGGACATTTACTAAGTGTCACATCTTCACTCGTAAGTTTAAGTGCTAATCTTAGCCTCTTACCTGTTTTGTCTGTTTGCGTACAATAACCGCATCCATCACAGTTTTTTAATCTTGGAAAAACTAGATGCTTTAAATCGGTATCCATTTGAT
>JAFAEB010000254.1 GCA_023424235.1 Bacillota bacterium | reverse complement strand
GAACTGCTATGTATTATATGTATAGAAGTAATATTCCATCCGATACACCATGTCGCTTTGATGTAATTGTAATATTAGGCAAGGAGATAACATTAATAAAAAATGCTTTTAATATGGTTTATTAAGTAGTTATCCTTTAAGGAGTTTATTATGAGCAAAAAAAATATGATTAATGAACCTAGATTTAACCATAAGGATGCGATGCTAGAGACAGGAAAGAAAGCACCATACATTACCTTTCCACCCTTATCTAAGTTAGATTATATAACTCATGGATTTTCTACCAAATTAGGTGGTGTAAGTGTTGGGTGTTTTGAGAGCATGAATCTTGGCTATAATCGAGGTGATTTAAAAGAATATGTTGATAAAAATTATGAAATAATTGGTCAAAGTATTGGGTTTTCTCATGAGGATTTAGTCACAACGGACCAAGTTCATAATATAGATATCAGAGTAGTAAAAGAAGAAGATAAAGGTAAAGGTATTATTATTCCTAGAGACTATACTGGAGTAGATGGTCTAATAACTAATTGTAGTAATATTCCACTCGTTACTTATTATGCTGATTGTGTACCACTATACTTTGTTGATACTAAAAATTACGCAATCGGATTAAGTCATTCCGGATGGCGTGGTACAGTTAAGAAGATGGCAAAAGAAACAATAGAAGCAATGCAAGTTAATTTTAATACGAAAATTCAGGATTTAATTGTGGTAATAGGACCTTCTATATGTAGAAAATGTTATGAAGTAAGTTTAGATGTATACGAGGAATTTAATAAAGTATTTACACCTTTACAAATGGATAAGATATTTGATAAGAAAGAAAATGAAAAGTTTCAATTAGATTTATGGGAGGCAAATCGACAGATATTACTTGATATGAAGCTAATGGATGAGCAAGTTCATATTTCTAAAGTTTGTACCTCTTGCAATTCTGATCTAATGTTTTCTCATAGGGTTCATGGAAGTGAAAGAGGTAGTTTATGTGCCTTTTTAATGATAAATAGGTAATTAAAAAACAGAAAGAATAGGGTTTATTCTTTCTGTTTTTTGTTATAGTTATGATTAGTTTTAATTAAGATAATATTGTTTACATTAGCTTAATTAATTTAATTAGTTTTAATTAAAATAATATTGTTAGCATTAGCTTGAATAATTTTATTAGTTTTAAAAAGCTAAATATTGCTAGTATTCAGATATAAAATCGAATTATAATCTTAATAATTATCTAGATGAATAAGACTGTGATTCTAATTTTTATTATTCTAATTTATTTGATTTATAATCATCAATCAGTTCTTTGATTCTTTGGGTAGTATCAAGTATTGTTTCAAGGGTGTGGTCATGATTTAATGTATCAATAATTAAAGCTAAATAAGCACTTATATCAACATTTACATAGTAAGGCTTTTCTTTTAACTCTTCTGGGCAATAGATTAAATTAGTTGTAAAGATGCAATCAATTAATCCTTGCTCATAATATTCATCAAATTTTTCCCATCCTTCTGTAAATAAACCAAAAGTAGCAGCAATATAAACTTTAGAAGCTTTACGTTCTTTTAGTTCTTTTGCTACATCTAATATACTTTCTCCTGAAGCGATCATATCATCCACAATAAATACCGTTTTACCCTCAACACTAGTACCTAAAAATTCATGTGCAACAATTGGGTTTTTCCCATTCACTAAAGTTGTAAAGTCGCGACGCTTATAAAACATACCTACATCAATACCAAAAATATTTGCATAAAAGATAGCTCTAGACATACCACCTTCATCTGGACTTATTACCATTAAATTATCCTTATCAAGAATAAGATCCTTATCCTTTTTAAGTAGAGCTTGTATGAATTGATAAGAAGTATAAAAATTCGTGAATCCTTCTAAGGGTATTGCATTGTCTACCCTTGGATCATGAGCGTCAAAGGTAATAATATTCTTAACACCCATATCAACTAATTCTTGAAGGGCGGTAGCACAATCAAGGGATTCTAAATTAGTACGTTTATGTTGTCTTCCTTCATATAGGAAGGGGATAATTACATTAATGCGATGAGCTTTACCATTACAAGCGTCAATCATACGCTTTAAATTTTGGAAATGATCATCAGGTGATAAATGGTTCACATAGTTACCTAACTTATATTCAATACTATAATTTATAACATCTGCTAGGATGTATAAATCCTTACCACGAACAGATTCATAGAGTCTTCCTTTACTTTCTCCTGAACCAAATCGTGGAGTTTCTGCTTTTACTAGATAGGAAGGAGCATTGTAGCCTAAGTGTAGTAAGGAATTTTCATGACCTATATATTCAGCTTGTCTTCTATTAACAATCAAATGATCAATTTTTTCAGCAAGTGGCTTAAAACCATCTAGTGCAATGATTTTTAAAGGAGCTATTGGTATAGTATCCTCTAAGATAGTATTTCTCATCGTATATCCTCCAAGTATTATATTCACATTTATTTATAACACTAGAGTAGAATTTCGTCAAGGAATAGGATAAGAAACTTATAAATTTATTTATCAAGTGAAAATAACATACGGTCGCTCGCAAGTTGTTTTTTCTTTTCCTTGGAATAATAGGTTAATAACTCCTCTGCGGTTAAGTTGGCTCTATCTTTACCATTAATATCAAATAGAATTTCACCTTCATCCATCATTATTGTTCGATTTCCTAAGGATAAGGCAGCTTTGATATCGTGGGTAATCATCATAGTCGTAATGTTTTCTTTTTCCACGATTTTAGTTGTGATCTTTAATATTTTTACAGCAGTTTCAGGATCTAGTGCAGCTGTATGTTCGTCTAGTAATAAGAGTTTTGGTGATGAGATAGTTGACATTAATAAAGATACAGCTTGTCGTTGACCACCAGATAAGCCACCTACTTTAACTTTCATTCTATTTTCTAGTCCTAATTCAAGTGTTTCTAACAACTCTCTAAAATAAGTAATATCTCTTTTATTTAAAGCAAAAAATGAAGTTCTACTTTTGCTATCACCTTTACTAAAAAGGTGTTTTTTATTCTTTCGACCATAAGCTAGTGCTAGATTCTCTTCAATTGTCATGGAAGGGGCAGTACCTTTCATAGGGTCTTGAAACAATCTACCAATATCATAGGCTCTTTGATAATCTGTCTTACCTACGATATTTTGATTATTTAAAAGGATTTGGCCATTATCCGGATAAAAGTTACCACAGATTGCATTGAATAAGGTAGACTTACCAGCTCCATTAGAACCAATAATAGTGACAAAATCACCGGTATCTAATGTGAGGTTGATATTTTTAAGTGCCTTTTTTTCATTAGCAGTCCCCTGATTAAAGGTTTTACTTAAATTCTTTATCTCTAGCATCGTTTTTGTATAAGCAGTATCCATCCTATTATCCCCTTCCTTTCTTAATTTTAGATTGTTTTATTGACATTTTTATAGTTGGAAGTAATAAGGCAATACCAACGATAATAGATGAAATAAGTTTAAGTGCATAGGATGGGAACAAATCAATTCTTAGCGCAAGAGCAATAATAGCACGATATAAGATTGATCCTACAACCGTTGAAATAAAACCAATTGTTACACTACGTTTACCAAAAAATGCTTCACCAATTATTACTGAGGCAAGACCAATTACTACCATTCCTGTACCAGAGTTAACATCAGAAAACATGCTATATTGACAGATTAATGCACCAGATAATGCAACTAATCCATTTCCAAATGAAAGCCCAACACATTTGGTGAAATTAGCATTAATAGAAGAGGAGCGTACCATATCTTCATTATCACCAGTGGCTCTGATAGCAAGACCTAATCTAGTTTTAAAGGTAATGGTAAGTATTAGTACAAGAATGACACATATTGTGATTCCGATGATCGTTTTTGATTCATCCACTGAGACTTTGAGGAGAGTGGCTATATGAGTAAATATGGTCTCACTTCCAACTAGTGATATGTTTGATTTTCCACCCATAATCATTAGATTTATGGTATATAAACTTGTCATTACTAATATTCCAGATAGAATTGGATGGATACCAAACTTAGTTTGTAAAATCCCAGTAGTAGTGCCAGCAAGCATACCGGCGATAATTGCAAATAGAATACCTAAATATGGGTGTCCATTTATTCCTAGAACAACGGTTACAGCCATACCTAAGGTAAAGCTTCCGTCTACTGTTAAGTCTGGTAAATCAAGTATACGAAAGGTAATGTATACTCCTAATGCCATAACGGCATATAATAGTCCTAGCTGAAGTGAACCAATTATAAAAGTCATTTATGTGCCTCCTAAAATATTGCATTTATGTATGAAACATAAGTAATCGATATTACTTATGTTTCAGTTTCTTATGTTTAATTATTCACCGATTACTACATATGTTTCTAATAAAGAATCAGTTAGTTCTATACCTAGTGCATTAGCAGTATTTTTATTTATCATTTTAGCATATTCTGAAACAACTTCCACTGGATTATCTGAGATATTTTCACCTTGCTGTATACGATAAATTAACTCAGCGGTTTGTTTTCCAAGTATAGTATAATCAATACCAACAGTTGCTAAACCACCATCAGCTACCATAGAGTCTGCACTTACATAAACAGGAAGTTTAGCTTTGTTTGCTACTTCAATATAAGTAGGCATAGCAGATGCAACCGTATTATCGATTGGTGTAAAAAATGCATCTACCGAATCTACTAAGGATTGAGCTGCTTGCTGAAGGTCTCCAGTACTAGTTATAGTAGCTTCCTTATATAATAGACCATTCGCATCGCAAAAAGCTTTTGCACGTTCAATACCAGCAATGGAATTAATTTCACTACTATTATAAATAAATCCAAAAGTTTTAACATTAGGTGTAAGTTCAAGCGCTAATTTAAAAATCTCTTCAATTGCAATTGCGTCTGATACACCAGTAATGTTACCTGTTGTTGCATTTAAATCTGTAACAAGACCAGCTAAAATTGGATCGCTTACTGCGGAGAATACAATAGGAATTGAAGTAGTAGTTGCTAAAGCAGATTGTGCAGTACCTGTAGCAATTGGAACAATCATATCAACATTATCGTTTACTAAGGATTGCATAATAGTTGGTAGGATAGAAGCATCTCCTCCGGCATTCTTGTAGATAATTTCAATGTTATCACTGATTCCTTTTTCATTTAAAGCATTTACAATGCTTTCACGTATTGTGTTTAAGGAAGGATGTTCCACAGGCTGAACAATTGCGATTGTATATTTACCATTATCTTTCTTAGAGGAACAAGCAACTAAAGTACCTAACATAACCATCACTAGTAACATCAATTTAATCATTTTCTTCATATTTAGCTCCTTCTCCGCGTGATAAGATTTTCTACTAAAAGTACTCAGCGCGGTTATACATTTAGTAGTATTAACTTATTAACATTTCTTAAAGGGAAAATGAAGATAAAAAAAAGCCCATCCTTACAAATGTAAAGGACAGACTAATATCTGCGGTACCACCTTAATTGGTATAATGTAATTATACCCTCTTTAAAGAAATGCTAACACATTCCTAGCTTTATAACGTAAGCATACGTCTTAGATACTAAATAGATAAACTATTGTTCACTTCGCCCTCTGTGGTCCATTTGCTGTACAGCTATCCATAGGTTCTCAGCAATCCCTACTCTCTGTTGGCGCCTCTTACAGTTTGATTTCCACTTCATCGGTTTAGATTAATATAGTGTTTTTCTTGATTATAGCTAGGTATATGAAATATGTCAAGTGTTTTTTGTAAAAAATAATATATAAATAATAGTCTGAAATAACCTATTTTTCGTATGATCATCTAAATAAATAGTAAAACAAGTTTTATACTCTTTTCATATTATCGAAAGTAGTGTAATATAAGAGAGTACGTTTATACAATATGATGTAATTTTATTTGGGAGGTTTATACAATGACTAAAAATTTAAAAGGTAGTTTTACTCTTCCTGGTGAAGCAGGTTACGAAGAGTTTACCCTTAAAATGGCCGAAAAGTGGGGCGCTGACGTTATCCGTGATAGCGATGGTACCCAACTATCAGATGAAATCATCAATGCAGGATATGGTATCTATTCTACCATATGTTTAATACGTTCCGATAACAAATGGGCTAAAGAAAATATGGACAAGCTTCAACAAAACTTTTTAATGAGTTTCCCTGTAATTGCAGAAAGTGACACATTAGTACTTGATCCACTAAAAGGTTATTTTAGAGATCAGTTTATGGTTACAGGTGAAGATTATAAAGAATTTTGGCAAGTATATGATCGTACTACAGGTGTAGAGCATCCTGTAGATAGATGGGAATACGATAAAAACACTGGACTCGTGACCATATCAAATGCGACACCATGGCATAAGTATACCGTAAACTTCTTAGCGATACGTTTATGGGAAGAAATCTCCATGTATAATCACATCACAAATGATTGGGGCGATAAAGAACGTCTAATGGCAATTGAACCAAGATATACTGAAGCAAGAGAAAATATGCTTAAATGGTTAGAAAACTGGTGTATTGAACATCCACAAACAACCGTTGTTCGTTTTACATCTCTATTCTATAATTTTGCTTGGTTCTGGGGAGAGGATAAAAAGAATAGAAACCTATTTAGTGACTGGGGTTCTTATGACTTTACAGTAAATCCTCTTTCTTTAAGAGAATTTGAAAAAGAGATGGGATATAAAATTACTTCTGAAGATTTTATAAATGGTGGTAAGTATAATTCCACTCATAATGTACCAAGTAAAAAGTATAGAGATTGGATGAATTTTATTCATAAATTTGTTGTAGAGCTTGGTAAAGAGTGTATAGATATTGTTCACAAATATAATAAATTAGCATATGTATTCTACGATGATAGCTGGATTGGTGTGGAACCATATGGTGATAGATTTAAAGATTTTGGTTTTGATGGAATTATTAAATGTGTATTTAATGGTTTTGAAGCTAGACTTGGAGCAGAAGTAGAGGGTGTTACTACTCATGAGCTTAGACTACACCCATATTTATTCCCTACAGGCTTAAAAGGGGAACCTACCTTTGCTGAAGGTGGAAATCCAAAACTTGATGCAAGTAGATTCTGGGTAAATGTAAGACGAGCTTTACTTAGAAAGCCAGTGGATCGCATTGGTTTAGGTGGTTATTTACATTTAATTGAACCATTCCCTGATTTCTGTGATTATATGGAAGAAATTGCTGATGAATTTAGACTTCTAAAGAGCTTCCACGAAGCTGGTCAACCTCATACTGTAAAAGGTAAAGTAGCGATACTTACTTCTTGGGGTAAACTTCGTACATGGAGTTGTTCAGGACATCTTCATGAACATCCAGAACTTGATTTAACAAATATCTTAGAAGCTTTATCAGGTTTACCTGTTGATGTTGTATTTATGAGTTTCGACGATATTATTAATGAAGGTATTCCAAATGATGTAAAAGTAATCATTAACGCAGGTAGTGCAAATACTGCATGGAGTGGTGGCGATAATTGGAAAACTGATATATTAGTTGCTAAAATTACAGAATGGGTTAACCTAGGCGGTGGTTTAATTGGTGTAAATGAACCTTCTGCTGTTGACTTTAGCGATAGTTACTTTAGATTAAGCCATATCCTTGGTGTTGATCGTGATACTGGTAATAAAAAATGTGTAGGTAAATATCAATTTGACATAGTAAGTAATCATTTCATAACAGCAGATACGAAAAATAGTAATGAGTTCATGAAAGCAGTAGAAGGAATATTTGTTCTTGATAAGGACGTTTTAGTCTTAAGTGAGCAAAATGGAACTCCTATTATAACTGCAAATGAATTTGGTAAAGGTAGAGCAGTTTATTTATCTAATTTTGAGTTTTCTTATGAAGCTACTCGATTATTATACAGAGTTATTAATTATGTAGCACAAAATGAGAATGCAATGAATGAATATATCTGTACAAATCTTTACACAGAAGCTGCATATTATGCAGATGGTAAACAATTGGTAGTTATAAACAATACAGAGGATGTTCAAAAAACAGTAGTAAATGGTCCAAATGGATTTAGTATAAGTGTTGAATTAAAGCCTTTTGAAACAATTATTCTAAAAGATAATATATAAAGTGGTTAGAAATAGAAAGGATGTATAAAGTGAAGAGGATTCCAGTTCAAATTCAATTATTTTTAATATTATTTTTGGTACTGGTGATTCCTATGTCAATTATTACCTACTACACTACCAACAGTATGATGAAATACTCAGAAGAAGAAATAGCCGAACAGGCCATGTCTAGAATGAACTCTAATAGTGAACTAACAGAACTTTCACTTAATAACGTTTTATATGATGTATTAAGATTGGTAAAGGAAAATAAGTTCAATCAGGTTAAAAATATAACTTCCTATGATGAGCTAAATAAGGATTTTGATCGAATTAATGAAGCTCTGACTATTATGAATGAAATGAATAAGATGCAAAGCAATAAAAGTATCGTTTATTCTATGTTTTTTTATATGGATGACGCTGATTATGTATTTTCCTCTAATAAAGGAATTGTTCGTCTTGCTAACTTTGAGAGTATGGATTGGTTAAATGATATTCAGTATAACTTAAATGGTGCAAATGGTGTATGGTAC
>JAFAEB010000222.1 GCA_023424235.1 Bacillota bacterium | reverse complement strand
ATCTGGCATGGTAGATCATTATTTAAAGGTATTAGATAAAACCATAGTGGCAAAGCGTAATAAGAAAATTGATGAATATACTCTTGGATATGAAAATGCGGTAAAAGAGTACCAGTATATTGGTAATTATATAGAAGAGATTATGAGTAAGGATCTTAGTGATAGTGCAAAAAAATACATCGAAATTCAAAATGAAATAAAGCGAAGCACTACAATTAGCTTAACAATGTTTGGAATAAGTTTTATTCTACTAATTGTTATTATTATTGTATTTAGTATAGAAATTACCAAACCTATTACTAGGCTTGTTTCTTACGCAAAGGAAGTTTCAAAAGGTAATTTTGATATCGATATGAAGGAAGAGTATACGACTAGTGAAATAAACATTTTGTACAGTGCTTTTCATAAAATGACAAAGAGTATTAAAGAGTATGTAAATGAACTAAAGGAAAAGCAAAGGTTAGAGAGAACTTTATCAGAAGAAAAATTGAATAACCTAAAAATGAAAAACGCACTTCATGAAGCAGAACTTTTAGCACTTCAATCCCAAGTAAATCCTCATTTTATTTTTAATTCAATTAATATTGGTGCAAAAGTAGCTATGCTTCAAGGAGATGATGTTACTTGTGAGTACTTAGAAAATTTCGCTGAAATTTTTCGATATAATTTAAAGGGATTAGACTATAACGCAACCTTAGAAGAGGAAATCAATAATGTTGTAGCATATATGAGTTTATTAAAAACGAGATTTGGTGATGTAATTGATTTTAGGCTGCACAATTCACTATTAGAGGAGGCTGATATACGTAGCTATGTCCTCCCTCGTATGACGCTTCAACCATTAGTAGAAAATGCTTATATTCATGGAGTTAGTAAATTTGAAGATGGTGGTATTATTGAAGTAAAGGTAAGTAAAATAGATGACAGGCTTAATATTATCATTTCAAATACTGGAGATGAATTTCCAGAGGAGAAAATTAGCGATATTCTAAATAGAAGAAATAAGGATAAATACAAAGATAAAAATAATTCTGCCAAAGGTCATACAACTGGAATTGGTATTGATAATGTATTATATCGCCTTAGACTCTTTTATAATGAAAAAGATGTAATGTACATTCAATGTGTAAATGGTGTAACCAATGTTATATTAAGTTTACCACTACATTTTAATACAGAGGAAAGTAGTCAGCTCCTCAATGAATAAACAGTAAGGAAGAAGATATGTGTAGAATATTAGTTGTAGATGATGAACCAATTGCTGTTGAATCTGTAGTTCATTCAATAAAGAAAAATTTTAAAGATGTGGAGATAGTTGGAACCTCTCGTTCTGGAAAGGATGCAATTGAAAAAGCATATTCCTTGCGTCCTGATATTGTAATAATGGATATTAATATGCCTGGAATTAATGGTCTTGAAGCGATGAAGCAAATTCGCTTAGCAAATCCTAATATAAGTTTTATTGTTATATCAGCCTTTGATTATTTTGATTATGCAGTAGAAGCTGTAACACTGGGTGTTTTAGAATATCTACTAAAACCTGTGAAAGAAGTAAGGCTAATTGAAGCATTAACAAAAGTAATTAATGAAGTGAATAAAAATAAACGTACCATGCAAGCAAATCTTGAATTAAAAGAGCGACTTGAAATTGTGCTACCTATATTAGAAACTGGTTTTATTAACTCATTATGCTTATTTAATGATAACGCAGCAGAATTAATAAATTATTGTCAGCTATTTGGTTGTGAAAAATCTAGAGGATATGTTTTAGTTTTAGAATTTGGACAAAAAAAGAGCAAGACAATAGAGAATAAAATAGGTGCAGGAGTTCAAGGAGAAAAAATGTATGGTGAATATAAGAAGATCCTAAAATCTCTCTGTAAATGTATTGTTGGACCTATTATGTTAAATCGTATTATCGTTTATGTATTTGATGAATCGGAAGAAGAGGATTTTGAACTTAAGACCAAATCGGTTCGATTAGCTCAGAATATTTTAAATAGGGCAATCAAAATATATCCTGATATTCATATTGGTGTTGGCCGTCACCATAAAAGTGTAGAAGAAGGAAGAGAATCCTATCATGAGGCTTTGTATGCATTGCGTATTATCACATCAAATGGTGCAGAGGAAGGAGACAATGACATACGTATTCTACATGTCGATGATATAATAGAAAAGCAAGAGTTAAATGATAAAGATTATATTCAATTAATGGAATCTAGGATATATGCCCATATTATCGATAAGGATGTAAATTTTATAGAGACTGCATTTTATCAATTATTTCATGAAATGTTGTTAGAAACGAATATGACAGTATCCTCCATGAAGAATCATATGATTAGTCTTGTGGTTGGTTTAGTAACAAGGTGGGATACAAGCTCTGAGCATTATTATAGTGTTATAACACGGATTATGAATGCAAAAAGCACAGAAGAATTATTTATTATTTGTAATCAATATTTAATGGAGGTAGTTGGACAAGTAGTCTCTGGTAGACAAAAGAAAGTACACTCAATAATCGAAAAAGCTAATAATTATATATATGAAAATTATAGTAGTGAATTATCTTTAGAGGATGTTGCAAGAGAAGTAAACTTAAGTCCCTATTATTTTAGCAGGTTTTATAAAGAAGAGTCCGGTATTAATTTTACTGAGATGTTAGCTTATGTTAGGATAGAGAAAGCAAAAGAGTTATTAAAGAAAGAAGAATATTCAATAAAAGATGTTTGTTATATGGTTGGCTATATGGAACCGAATTACTTTTCCAAGATATTTAAAAAGGTTACTGGAGTAACTGCTAGTGAATACAAGAAAATGTACGGTTTGTAAGGAGGAGGCTATATGAAAAATAAGCTGTTTAAAATGGGTATATTCATTATAGTTCTAATAATTGTATTTTCCCTTTTTGGATGCAGCAATAAGGAAATCGATGAGAAAAACAATACCGAAGATGATGAGATTGTTGTGGGTTTTTCCTTAGGAACCTTAATGGAGGATAGATGGATAAGAGATCGGGATATATTTATGTCAAAAGCCTCTTCAGAAGGGATTAAGGTAATTGTTAAGAATGCTAATAAAGATTCAGAACTTCAATATACTCAAGTAACACAAATGTTAGAGCAGGGTATTGATGTCCTTGTAATTGCACCAAATGATAGTGTAAATGAGATAAGATGTGTACAAGCTGCAAAAGAAAAGAATATACCTGTTATTTCCTATGATCGATTAGTATATAATAGTGATGTAGATGCCTATATATCTTTTGATAATACTAGTGTTGGCATGATAATGGCAAATCATTTAGTGGAAAATGTACCAAAAGGTGGCTATATGATTATAAGTGGTTCACAAAATGATAGTAATTCAGAAATGATTTATGAAGGTGCAATGAGTGTCTTAAAGCCATATATTGAAAAAGGAGACATTGAAATTCTGGCAGAAACTTGGGTCAATGGTTGGATCCGTGAATCAGCATATGAATTCTTATCCGAAGAGCTAAAAAAAGATAATACTCGTAAAGAGTTAAAAGCAATTATTTGCGGTAATGATTCATTAGCTTGGGGAGCAATTGATGCATTAGCAGAACAAAGGATTGCAGAGCAAGTACAAGTTACAGGTCAAGATGCAGACCTTGTGGCTTGTCAGCGAGTTGTAACAGGAAAACAAGCGTTAACCGTTTATAAACCCATCAAAAATTTAGTGGAAAAAACAGTGGAGATCTGTTTGGCCCTTATCAATGGTGAAGTTTTTATAAGTGATGGAACAATTGATAATGGTGGATATAAGGTTCCATATATATACATTGATGTTGAGGCTGTAACAATGGATACCATTGAAGAAACTGTAATAAAAGACGGATTCCACCAATATGAAGATATTTACCAAAAAGAATAAAGTTGGTAGATATGGATGCAATGTCCTCATAATATTCATATGTTATTTAAATGAAAGTTTCTTATAAATAATATATAAATAATATGCTTAAATTATTTTTAAAATGCTTCTATGACCGATTCAAAATGTAATACCTATAAAATTTTGCTGTAATTTTTATAGAAAGAGCAAAATTTTATAGGTATTTTTTGTGTAAAAATAATAGCGCAAAATTGTATAAAGATATCACAAATGGTTACATTGTTAGTAACGCATAGTTATTGTAAGATAATCATGTAATTAATTATCACTTATAAACAATTTTGAGAGGACGGTAGAAACATGAAAAGAATTATAGCGTTATCTTTAGTATTTATCATGGCATTGTCCATGGTAGCTTGTGGGGAAAAAGCAACAAGTGACGGAACAGGAAAAAATAAAGTTGATGTTGGTATAGTACTACCAACAAAAGATGAACCTAGATGGATACAGGATCAAGAAAGATTTGAATCAGTAATTTCATCCACAGATTATTCAGTAGAAGTATTATTTAGCCAAGGTTCTTCTGCAAATGAAAAAACAAATGTAGAAAACTTAGTTGCTAAGGGAATCAAAGTTCTTATTATCTGCGCACAAGATGCAGCAGCAGCTGCTGCTACAGTAGATGAAGCGAAAAAAGCAGGAGTTACTGTAATTTCTTATGATCGTTTGATTACAGATACCAATTCTCTAGATTACTATGTAACATTTGATAGTATTTCAGTTGGTGAAGCTATGGGGCAATATTTGGTTGATAATGCAAAAGGAACAGGAAATCCTTTATACTTATATGCTGGAGCAGCAACTGATAACAACGCATTCCTTTTCTTTGAAGGTGCTTGGAATATTTTACAACCAAAAATCTCAGATGGTACATTTGTAATTAAAAATTCATCTGAAGCTGTTAACCTTAGCCAAAATGCGAAGTTAACTCGTGACCAATTAGCTTCTATTATCGGTCAAGTAACAACAAATTGGGACTTTAATGAAGCAAAATCAAAAGCAGAAGCTCACTTAACATCTGCAAAAAAAGAGGATAAGGGTGAAACTTTTGTACTAGCTCCAAACGATGGTACAGCACGTGCTATTGCTGATGTATTTGCAAGTGATGCAGATGTAACAAATTATTATATTACTGGACAAGATGCTGAAATTGCTTCTGTTCAATATGTAATTGATGAAAAACAATCTATGACAGTATTTAAAGATACAAGAACATTAGCTACCGATGCTATGAATATGGCGATAGCTGTAATAGAAGGTAAGACTCCTACAACTGATTCTAATTATAATAATGGTTCTATGGATGTTCCTTCGAAACAAACACCAGTTGTTGTAGTAACAAAAGATAATGTTAAATCAGCATTAATTGATTCAGGGTACTATAAAGCAACTGAATTTACAGGATTACAATAATAAATCTACAGCATGTTAGGTATGAGACCAGTTTTATAACTGGTCTCATATTAAAGAGGCAGGTTGTATTAAGCTTTAATTAGATAGTTATACCAGATTCATCAGATAGGTTATATTTGAATGGATGTAAGGAGGTAAAAATGAGCGATTATATTTTGGAAATGGTTAATATAACCAAAGAGTTTCCGGGAGTTAAAGCACTTAATAACGTGAATTTTAAAGTAAAAAGAGGAGAAATTCATTGTTTAGTAGGTGAGAATGGTGCAGGTAAGTCTACCTTAATGAAAGTTCTATCCGGTGTATATCCATATGGCACATATGAAGGAAATATTATGTACAACGGTGAAGAACAAAAATTTAAGAATATAGCCGATAGTGAACAAGCAGGAATAGCTATTATTTATCAAGAATTAGCACTTATACCAGAGTTAACGATATATGAAAATATTTATTTTGGACATGAAATTTTAGATGGTAAAGTTATTGATTGGAATAAAACCATTGTAAAAGCAAAGGAAATGTTAGAAAAAATACGTCTAGATATAAATCCGTCCATGAAAATTAAAGATCTTGGAGTGGGAAAAAGACAATTAATTGAGATAGCTAAAGCACTTAGTAAAGATGTAAAATTATTAATACTGGATGAACCAACAGCGGCATTAAATGAAGATGATAGTGAGAACTTACTTAATCTATTAAGAGAACTTAAAAATTCAGGGGTTACCTGTATTATGATTTCTCACAAATTAAAGGAAATCGTATCAATAGCTGATACCGTAACAGTATTACGTGATGGTTCTACAATTTGTTCTATGGATGCTAAAACAACAGAGATAACAGAACAACGCATCATTAAGCATATGGTTGGTAGAGAAATTGAGAATATTTATCCGAAGAGGGAACGAGTTGATATAGGAGATGTCTGTCTTGAAATTAAAAATTGGACAGCAATTGACCCAGTTCTTGAACGTACAATTCTAAAGGATATTAATATAAACGTTAGAAAAGGTGAGATTGTAGGAATTGCAGGTCTTATGGGAGCAGGGAGAACTGAACTTGCACTTAGCTTATTTGGGAATACACCTAAATATAAAATTACTAAGGGTGAAATTCTAGTAGAAGGTGAGTCAAAGGTATTCAAACATCCTAAAGATGCAATGAAGGCAGGAATTGCCTATGTTACAGAAGATAGAAAACGTAATGGTTTGATATTAATGCAAGATATTAAGTATAATACAACCTTTTCAAACCTTGAAAAGATTACAGAGGGTTTAGTAATTAATGAAAATGAAGAAATAAACATAGCAAATGATTATAAAAAATCCATTGGTATAAAAGCACCATCGATCAAACAGTTAACAGGTAATTTAAGTGGTGGTAATCAACAAAAGGTATCACTAGCAAAATGGCTCTTTACAGGACCTAAGTTGTTAATTTTAGATGAACCTACAAGAGGTATTGATGTAGGAGCAAAATTTGAAATTTACACACTTATGAATCGCTTAGTGGAACAAGGAATGAGTATTATTATGATATCATCAGAATTGCTAGAAGTTCTAGGTATGAGTGACCGAATTTATGTTATGTCAGAAGGAAGAATTACGGGGGAATTATCTAGAGA
>JAFAEB010000130.1 GCA_023424235.1 Bacillota bacterium | reverse complement strand
AAGATCAGAATCACTTCCCATAACAATACCTACTTTTGCTGCCATAATAAATATCCTCACTTTCTTTTCTTTAGGTTTATATTTTCTAACTATAAGAAAAATTACTTACAGTTTATTGGAATGCTTTGTTTAGTTCTTCTGTTCCTGGTAAAACAAATTTACCATCTTTTATAATTGCTATGCTGTCACCGTTTTTTTTGTAAACTGAGATTTCACCTAATTCATCATATGGAATGGTTATGTCCGTATGACAATTAAAGTAAGCCTTCTCTAAATCCGTTTTACGTAATATGGAGATTTCATTATCTCTTGCCACAATTTCTTTTCCATCAGGATTATATACCTTTCGATCCTCACTCATTTGATAGCATGTATCTCCAATGGCAAAATGTGGACCAGTTTTTTCAGCAATAAGAATTGGTAGCTTATCTGAAATATTATATTTCTTTGCCATTACATAGGCTGTGGTATTGGTACCTATTGCAAATTCACCTAGTGGAAGGGTTTCTTGGTTATATAATAAATTCTCTTTAATAAAGTTTAGATTCTCTTCTTGCTTTTCAAAGTTCTTACAAGTATAGTTTGTAATTTTACCATCAACAAATTCAAGATATAATTCTTTATATTCTAATTCACGCAAGTATACTTTACTTACATGAAGAACTCCTTTTGTTCCAGTTAATTTTGGTGATGTAAATACTTCTCCAACCGGTATATTTACATCTGCAGTACAATTTTCAAAAATAGTCTCTTTTTCTGGATTATTAAGTTCATATAACATAACCTGTAAATCCGTTTTATTATCACCGCTTCCAATGATTTTTACATACTCACCTTGGTCTAGAGCATCAATAATATGCTGTTGAATCTTTCTATACAAGTCATTATCAAGAGTATTTACCTTTACGGTTTCTCTAAATATTTCCGTAAAATTATCACCGATTTCAGGAATTGGATAAGCAATAATGGTAAAGCTTATTTCCTCACCATTTATATATTGATTGGTAATAAGATTACTTTCTCTATTATAATCAACGGAGAGCTTTTGCTGTCTTTTATCTAACTTTACAGCTTCTTCTTTCACAACTGGCTCAAAATTTTTCTCACCAAATACTTCAATTAAAGCAGGGCCTGCATATACTTTAGCAAGGTCTTTATATTTTTCATATGCTAATCGAAGACCTGTTAGCTTTCTATCATTAAAAGCTTTATCTAAATAAATTCCATTATCAAATCGATGATCGTAATCATATTGTCTATTTGGTCCGATTGAATGGTATCCTACTTTTAGATGCTGTCTCTTATTCACACTACTAACAGCTGCTCTAAATATGGTTGTATTAAGTCCCATTTCCTTAAATTGTTGTAATGCTTCTTTTACCATGCGTTCAAAACCGATACTGTACCTGATCGCTACTGTTGACTTTTTACTTAAATCAATACCACCATTTACAAATCCTCTTCGATAACCATCTGTATAGGTAAAAGCCATCGCTTTTATATCATCTTTCGATAAGCTATTTAAAAATTCTGCAATTTTAACTTCATTATCACCAATATACTCACCAAATTGATAAAGGTAGCGAAGATCATTTAAATCCCAATTACCTATAATATCATTGGCGAAGGATAAGCTATCATCAAGTGTCTCACGTACTCGATATTCAATTAAATCCGTTACATAATCGGATTCAAAATCATAAATTGCTCGTTTAACATCTTTATAAGTATAACTATCTTCTTCTTCAAAATAATTGTAGATTTCGATAAAAAGTTCAGCATACATTGCAATAAAATTTATTCGGTACTCAAATGCAAATGCAATCATTCCACGTATTTCAGTATATAAGAAGCTTAGAAGTTTACCATACTTTAAGCCTAGCTTATTAGCTGCATAGGTTGGATTTGCATAACTTGTCTCATAATTTTCAGGAAGTATATCCTCATATAAGCTATCATTTAATTTCTTTAACTCTTCTAAGGACAGGTCTTTTAGTTTATCCTCTGAAACATAACTTACTACTTCTCTTATCTTAAGAATAAACTTTGCTGTTTTCAAAAAGTAGTCCAAATACTCTTCTTTAATTGTCGTTTCATCTAAGATAGATTGAATACGTTCCATCGATAGCTCATATCTTTCTAAAAAATCTTCGTACTCATCTCTTAATAACTCTATATATTTCATAGAACCTCACTTTCGAATAATACGTTAGCTAACATTTTATATATCTAGCTAATAACCATTATTCATTTATAATATTGTTTTTAGTAACATGTTCGTCAATAATTGTTTTAACATATTCCCATATAACATTTGAACCTTCCATTGTCTTTTCATTTCTTTTCTTAATTTGACTTAAGGTAACATTATGCTCCCTCCAGGACTTACCATCACTTAACTTATGAAGTAATACGGGTTGAATTTTATCTAGAGCATTCGCAAATTTCGCTTCGCTTGTTTTACATTCTTCGAATTCCTCCCATAAAGAAAGAAATTTATCACATTGATCAGGAGGTAGAATATGAAATAATCGTTCTGCTGCTTTCTTCTCTCTCTCCTCTTTATCTATACCAGCTGCTTTATCAAATGCATATGTATCGCCAGCATCAATCTCAACAATATCATGAATAAGAACCATTGCCATCGTTTTTAATACATCAACTTCTTCATTGGCATGCTCACTTAATAAATATGCCATTAAGGCTAAATGCCATGAATGCTCAGCATCTGTTTCTTTTCTAACACCATTTGTTATATAGTTTTGTCTAGTGATCGTCTTTAATTTATCAACTTCCATAATAAAGTTCATTTGTTCTATTAATCGTTCCATATATGTTCCTCTTCTAGTTTTATCAAATATTTTCTATATTAAAAATCCAATTAAATATAATGTTATAAATATAATAATAAGGCCCCCATTAATAACCACTCCACTAATTGGTGCTGTATAATATATTTCCTTTTCCTTGCATGACTTAATGCCTAGTACAAATCCATAAATAGATAAGATAGCTAATATAAGCCCTATAATTCCATATTGTATCCCACCATTACCACTGGACAAGCTTGAAGTAAACATTAGAACAAGCAACGTAAGTATTATACTAAGTCCTAAGGCAAAGGAGATCATTCCTTTGATCGAATGACTTCTACCTGAAAATTTAAAGCTTTCTTTCTTTTTCTTCTTCACAAATGCCTCCTTATTTTAAGTATTATATTTCTTTTTCCATACCCATTGACAGATAAAAAATAAAATTCCTCCTATCAGACCACCTAAGGTATTTAGAAATAAATCATCAACATCAAATATACCAACTCGAAAAATTAACTGTAATAACTCAATTGCTAAACTAAATTCTAAGCTTAATAATACAATGTGAAGTAGCTTTCTATTTTCTTTACTTATGATAGGAAGAATAAATCCAAATGGAGTAAAAGCAAACACATTACCAAAAATATTTACTATGAAACTCTCATATCCAATACTATTTCGATAAGTTATAAATCGCTTTAATTCTTTAAATAATTGTAAATTGTAACGATATGCTTCACCACCATTGGTTCTACCATAACGCTCACTAAAAAATAAAAAATATGCAAGAACAATTAAATATATTATAAACAACACTCGGCTAATTCCCTTAACCCATGTTTTATTAATCATCAAGGCCAATCCTACTCTTTCCTATACTTTTCCAAACCATTATAAAACAAATAGCTCCTATCGTAAAGGGGTATTAAGTTATAAATATTTCTTATTTAATTTCCATATATTACATACTTTTAAAGAAAGAAAAAAAGAAAGCTTTTCTTTATAAGAAAAGCTTCTTTTTTCGTGTAATATTACATATTTTTTATTTATTTTTACTTGGGAGGTAAGAATAAAATAAACTATTATAATACCTACTAATGGGTTTTATTTATATTTTTCATATATGATTAGTAGGTAGGAATGATATATCTATTTAAATCAGATGCGGTTACGTTACCAGCTGCATCCTTTAGCAGATTACTGCTATTTGCTAGTAATTGCATAAATACATTAGCAGTTGGTGTTGATTTTAATACTAATGTAACCGTATTGCCGCTTGCTAAGCCATAAGAGAATAAATCAATATTATTTTGTAGTACTTTAAAATTAACTGTACCACTTACCGTTTCACTAAATATTAAATTAACGGTGTTTGGATAGGTATAGTAATAGGAGGTTAATGTAGGTGCAACGTTTTCTTTTAGGGTTATCGTTCCTTGATACACACTCATAGTACTATAACTATTATTTTCACCCTTAAGGCCAGATATAATTACATTAAAGGTAGCTGTAGTCGTAATAACACCATCTTTTAATTTTAACTTAACATAGGACTGATTGTTTTGATGAATCAGTTCAGCAGATGTTATCTGTAATCCCCCAATATAATAATTGGATATCGTTTCTGCTGTAGCCTTATCTAACTTTTGACCAAAGTATACGTATAGAATATTATTATTACTTTGATCTTGCATTACTGCTTGGGGTGCTGGTAATGGTTGAATGGTTTGTATTGTAAAATCCACATATTGTTCTGTAAACTTAGGCAAATTACCATTTTTAATAATAATATTTGGACTACTATAATATCCAATCCAAACTCTTTGCCAAGCAGTTTGACTTAAAAGCTCAGTAGGAATTGTGTAATTTACTTTCTTTCCATCTTTTGAATCTACTACGCCTTCAACTATCTGAGTTTTATTGTTTAGTAGTAATAATCCAGGAATTTCAATTGCTTTATCAAATGTAGCGGTTAAGGTATTACTATCACTTCTTATTAAACTAATTAATTTGGCTTGAACGCTAGTAGGTTCATCAAATTTACTTGATGATTCAACAGTAACTTTACTACTTAATCGATATACTCTACCGCTTTTTAAGGTCACTTTAGCTCGTACAAAGGTTACACCTTTACGTACTGCTGTTACCGTAGCTTTCATGCTATCATCTTTTGAAACTGTGATGGTTGCTACTTTATTGTTAAGTGTATACCATGTTACTTTTTTTACATCGTTTGTATCTTTTAATGTTATTTCAAATGTTTCATTACTATATTGAAGTGATTTACTTGTAAGAGAGAGTTTTGGAACTACTTCTTTTTTCACTTCATGTTTTCCTTTCGCATAGGAAACATTTACGTTAACAGAAAATGCTGTAGTAGAAATGAATAGTATTGTAAGCATATAAGCTAACAATCTATAACTTTTTTTCTTCATAAGTTTACCTCCTTATATGATTTTAATATCCTAAAACAATAGAGAAACTATTTCACTATTTTTCTACATCTTCATAATATTACCACAATTTGTCATATTTATGGCTAAAATCGTACACTTTTATGTTATTTAATCCTTATTTCATATAATACGAAAAAGAGTACCTTTGGACACAGAATCTATAGGACGCAATTTTATATGATACAAAAGAAAAGAAGCCTCCCATATTAGGAGACTTCCTTTATCATTTTTATTACTATTTATTAATAGTTTGGAACAAGAATTCTAGGCGAAATCACACTTGCATTACCACTACTATCTTTAATCGTATTAAATTGTGTAGGTACAATATTCATAACAACATTCTTAGTTGGAACATTATTAAGAGTTATTATTACCGTATTACCAGTGATTATTGAGCTAGTAGCTAAATCAGCACTACCTTGTAATACCTGGAAATTAGCTGTTCCAATAATCGCTTCATCAAAGGTCATAGTTATAGTATTTGGATAATTATATACTACATTGGTAACTTGAGCCGCTTTATTCTCATTTAATGGAATAATATTTTGATATGGCTCCATTTTTGTATATGTATTATGGTATCCTGTTATATTATTTATATAAATAGGATAGATTGTAGTTGTTGGTATTGAATTAGGTGCTAAGGTTAACTTTACAGTTGCACCAGTTGCTGCATTATCAACTAATTCTGCGGATACAACTGTTGTACCTAGAATTATATAGTTGGATGGGTTTTGTGAAGTTGCTTCATCTAATTTATTCCCAAATACTACATAAACAACATTTGGATTATCTGCCGCTTGCTTTACTTCCTTTGGAGCAGGTAAAGCGCTTGAAACTGCCGCATCTTTTCTAAATTGAATTGTTTGAGCATTATTCAAGTTCATATAATCGTCTCTTACAAATCCATTTGGTATGGTAACTGTGTATAATCCACTATCCGTAAATTGCTCTTTTGTTAATATTAAAGTAACTACATTGTCTTTCGCGACTGCAGTATAGCCTAATAAGCGATTACTATAGATATCATTATTTACAGTAACTATCTTCGTTGCAAAGCTTCCTGTTGCTGATGTAACCACTACTTTTTTATCATAAGTTAAAGTAAGTACATGGTTATCTACTCCATTTTCACTAACAAGTGTAAGTTCTGATTTTATTAGTACTGGTACACTACGATTTACGGTAAAGTCTACCACTCTTTCTGTTAGAGTACTTGCACTCGTATCGGTAAGAGCAACATTATAACTATCCCAGTAACCAACGGATACTTTTTGTACACCAGTTAATAGAGCTGCAGCTGTTGAAATTGTATAGTTAACTTTTGTATTATCCGTAGTATCGACAATACCGTTAATCCATTCACCATTGCTTAAATAAATCATTCCTGGACTCTTAATCGGTCTTGTAAAGGTTGCAGTTAAGGTATTATAACCACTACGTACTACTGTCATAAGCCTTGCTTGCGCCTTAGGAGTTGTATCTGCCATAAAGTATACGGTTAATGGATATGGATTTGAGAAGTTTCCTGCTAAATCCTTTAATCCAGATAGATTAATAGTAAACAGCTTATTATGGTCATAGGATGAAACATTGGATAAATCTATGGTTAATGATTTCTTATCCTTTGATACAACATAATTAGCTTTTTCACCAATGATACTAATCGTTGCAGGTAATGCGGTCTGTCCTGCAGATACTACCTTAGCACCAGTAAGAGCCATACTAGTAAAGTCCATAGGTTCAGAGAAATTAATGGATACTTTAAGTCCAGTTTCATCCACTGTGTAATCTTTAAAGGTTGGTCTTATGGTATCATATAAAGTTAAATTCTCATAGTAGTTGGTTAAGGCAAGCCCATCTGTACTCTTAATATTAGAGGATAAATGAATTCCATATAAACCATTAAATACATTGGTTGAGGTAATTGTAAGAACTTTACCATCCGTTGATAGACTTCCTGTTAAGGCACCAAGCGGACTAGCATTTACTCCCTTATCATCAATCTTAGGTGTGATTACAATGGTATCTTGTAGTTTCTTATCTGTAGTAAGAACTGTTGATGGATTGATCGCACTAGTGAAGGTTATTTTTAGTGTATTGGTATCAACTAATACAACCTCCTTAACACCAGCTGACTTTTCAACAATTTCAATATTAATGATATCATTTACGGTACTAGTAGCTGCACCTGCTTTCGTTAAAGAAGCTCTTGCTTCTAATCTTATAAATCCAGGTTTCTTCCCTGTAACAACACCGCTAGAGTTTACGGTTGCATACTCTTCATTGTCAATAAACCAATAGGTTTTATCATTGGCATTCTTTGGTGTTAAGCTACGGTTAAAATCATAGGTTTCACCAACAATAATGATATGTCTATTGTTATTTTCTTCTGTATCTTTCGCATTATTAATCTCAATTGCAGTTGCAGGTATTAATATTTTAACCTTACAAGATGGTCTTTCTACTTTACCATCTTTATATGTAATTTTAATTCGAATATTTGTAGTTCCTTTACCAACTGCAGTAATTTTTCCTGTTAAATTATCACTGGATGCAGGCTCTACAATTGCTACATCTTCATTCTGAGTGTACCAAGTCAACCTTTTTACCTTAGACATGTCTACATTATTTAATTTAATGGAGGAAGTTGCTCCAACTCCCACTAAATTCATACTAGACATGGAAAGGGAAGGTTTCTTTGTTGCTGCACTTACTAATATTCCTGCAGGAAAAACCGGCAAAGACAATACTACAACAAGTAAGGCAACGAAACATCTTCTTAATCCTTGTTTCATGTTTTCTCCTCCTATGATTCAATTT
>JAFAEB010000128.1 GCA_023424235.1 Bacillota bacterium | reverse complement strand
CTGTATTATCCAAAGAACGAAGAGGTGATTTTGGTGGTGGAACGGTACAAGTAATACCACACATCACAAACGAAATTAAGGAACGTTTCTATCATAGTGAAGAAACCGATAATACACAAATAGCGATCATTGAAGTGGGTGGAACGGTTGGTGATATTGAAAGTCAACCTTTCCTAGAAGCTATCAGACAGTTTCAACATGACGTAGGCCATGAAAACGCAATCCTAATTCATGTTACTCTAATCCCATATTTAAAGGCCTCTGGAGAAATCAAAACCAAACCAACACAAGCAAGTGTGAAAGAGTTACAAGGAATGGGAATTAGACCTGACATTATTGTGTGTAGAACTGAGCATCCTCTTGAGCAAAGTATAAAAGATAAAATAGCACTCTTTTGTAACGTACCGAGTAACCATGTTATTCAAAATCTTGACGTTGAAACTTTATATGAAGCACCACTTGCCATGGAAAAAGAACATCTTGCAGATATCGCTTGTGAATGTTTAAAGCTACCTTGCCCAACTCCAGACCTTAGAGAATGGGAGCAAATGGTACATGCTCTTAAAAATCCGAAATCAGAAGTAACCATCGCATTAGTAGGGAAGTATACCAGTCTACATGATGCTTATATTAGTGTAGTGGAATCCCTAAAACATGGTGCTGTAGCACATAATTCCTCCGTAAAAATTAAATGGATTCCTTCAGAAACCCTAGATTTAATAAATGCAGATGAACTATTAAGTGGGGTAAGTGGCATTTTAGTTCCTGGTGGATTTGGTGATCGAGGTATTGAAGGTAAAATTACTGCTATTCGTTACGCTAGAGAACATAACATACCATTCCTTGGGCTTTGCTTAGGTATGCAACTTTCTATTGTAGAATTTAGCAGAAATGTATTAAACTATGAAGATGCCCACAGCTTCGAATTAAATCCTAATACAACTCACCCAGTCATTCATCTTATGCCAGAACAAGATGGAGTAACTGATTTAGGTGGTACACTACGTCTTGGTACTTATCCATGTGTATTAGATAAAGATAGTAAGGCATATGAGGTATACGGTTCAGAGATTATTCATGAAAGACATAGACATCGTTATGAAGTTAATAATGATTATAGAGAAGATTTCATAAAACATGGTCTAAAATTATCTGGTTTATCTCCAGATGGACGTATTGTTGAAATGATAGAGTTACCTACTCATCCGTGGTTTTTAGCAACCCAAGCTCATCCTGAGTTTAAGTCAAGACCAAATAGACCACATCCATTATTTAGTGGATTTATAGGTGCAGCGATTGAATATATGGGACAATAAGAAACATTATTAAGATATATTGATAAGATATACTGGTTAAAATATATGTTTATGTAGGTATAAGGTATAGGCTTAAGATTTAGGTTTAAGATTTAGGTTTTATATTTAGGTTTAAGATTTAGGTTTTAGATTTAGGCTTAAGATTTAGGCTTAAGATTTAGGCTTAAGATTTAGTGATATGATATACTGATTAAAATATATGTTTTATAAGTATAAGTAATTAAGAAAGGGAGTATTAACGTAAAACAGTTAATACTCCCTTTTATATGTAATTTAGTTTGTTAACAGAAATAATTACGATTAAAATAAGGATTAAATCTGATATCGATTATAATACTCAATTCTAACTCCTGTATCTCTTTCATACTTACTCTTAAGCTCCATTAAATCTGCAAGTTGATTATCATCAATACGATTTACCAAGCAAACCAATGTTGAACTATATCTCATTCCTTTTTTTATCATATAATTTAACATTCGTCTAAAAAACCTGTAACTTCTCCATTTGTACTCCATTTTTAAAATTAGCCAGTTTCTTATCTCCATATATTCATCCTTTCTATGTAAATTAATGTATAGATAGTGAAGTAAAAGAATTTACATAATACCTTATAGCGGTATGCATTAAAACTGTTTATAAACTTAAAATTTACTTAAATTTTATCTGAAGTATTAATAATATTATAAATCTATTTTATACAAATTGCAATAATTAATATATGAATTCTGACATTTTATTATATAATACTAAACAATTCGTTTAACACTAATTAATAATGACAATTGAATAAGAAATATGTTGAATATTCATATTTGTTTGTTTTATAAACAAATTATACGTTAACAAAGAGCAGGAATGTAATACCCCTTAAATAAATAAGTGGAGCATATTTTATTAATGGTGTTAAAAGTGGATGTTAATAAGGAAAATAATCAATAGGTAATTATATTATCAAAGTTATAGATCAATTATTTAATGATTTAAGAGAGTTTAGAAATACTGAAACATATAGGAGTAAGGAAATTTGGGATGTTACTTGAAATAAGATTAAATTATAGATGTGATATATTATAATTTATTTTTGAATAAGTTGATACGGAATAGATGACTCTTTATTAGGTATTCGATTAGATTATGATAGCTAGACAGACTAGACAATTTACTACAGGGTAGATTAAATTATTTATTATAAGTATGAAGTGATTAAATTATTTATAATGAGTATGTAGTGATTAATTATTTATTATGAGTATGTAGTGATTAAATTTTTTATTATAAGTATGAAGTGATTAGATTATTTACTATAAGTACAAAAATTGATTAAATACTAGGAGCAAATCAGACTTTTAGATTGATATTATATGTAAGAAAAAAGTTATTGCTAACATAATAACTATGTAATTTTTAACTTAATTACATGATAGATGCTATTACAATAACCTTTTTAGTAAATATTATTTAGTTAAACCATCTTTTATAAATGATAAAATTGCTATGATTACTGCCCCAATTATAATACAGATATCAGAAATGTTAAAAATAATCTTCTTAAGACCTTTATAATTAAAACTGAAATAATCAACAACATAACCCTTTTTCACTCTATCATAAACATTACTAAGAGCACCACCTAATATCAAGGATAGAGCTAGCTTTAAAAATCGGTTATCCTTTTTCGGTAATATAAAACCAAAAACTAAAAATATAATACCAAGTAATGTGGTAGATATATATTTAACCATAGTACTGTTTTTTTCCATAAAGCTAAGCATAGCACCTTTATTATGATAACGTTCAATTACAATATGGTTTTTTAAGATTACTTCTTTTTTATGCATTTCTTTATTTTCTTCAATATAATTTTTAATTTTGTCATCAATCAAAAAAATTACTACAATAATTAATATATATAGCATGATCAATCCTCCAGTAAGTCCTCTTATTTCTGATTACAAGTAAATATTCACTTTTTCACATTCTCACTTTAATGTTCTAAATTCCATTGTTGTAACTTATCTTTGTAAAGAAGAGCTTCCTCTTCATTACCTAGTATCTCATAGCATTCCCATAATC
>JAFAEB010000079.1 GCA_023424235.1 Bacillota bacterium | reverse complement strand
AGGTTAATGAGCTTCTTGGTGATACTAAGATTGAAGAGAGTATCCTTGCAACAGAAGTAATACTTTATGCAGATAAAACCTGTGTGGATGAAGAAATCGTGCGTTTAAAAAGTCATATCAATAATATGAAGAATACTTTAGTGGATGGCGTTGAAATTGGACGTAAGTTAGATTTTATTGCACAAGAGATGAATCGTGAAGCAAATACCATTTTATCTAAGGTGAATGATATTGAAGTTTCAAATAAAGCAATTGATTTAAAAACAGACATTGAAAAAATAAGAGAACAAATACAAAACATTGAATAGTGAGAGTGTTTTATGAATCGCTTAATTAATATTGGTTTTGGTAATGTTGTTAATGTAAATAAAATTGTAAGTGTTATAAGTCCAGAAGCAGCACCGATAAAGCGTATGGTGCAGAATGCTAAGGATCAAGGGAACGCTATTGATGCAACATGTGGGAGAAAAACAAAGGCAGTAATTGTTATGGATAGTGGACATCTTATTTTGTCCGCATTATTACCTGAGACGATCACCTCTCGTGTAAATGGCAGGGAAGGATTTGATAAGAATTCTTCAGTTAGCGAAACTACTACTAGTAGTGAACATTTCACAAAAAGCGACAATTTCAATAACAATGAGATAGAAGATTAGGTTTAAGAAAGGAGTTTTAATTATGTTACATCCATCATATACGGATTTAATGAAAGTAGTAAATAGTGAGGTAGAACCAGGAGAACAACCTGTAGTTAATAGTAGATACTCTATCGTTTTAGCAACAGCTAAAAGAGCGAGACAAATCATTAATGGGGTAGATCCTATGGTTAAAAGCTCATCTGGAAAGCCTCTTTCAATTGCTGTAGAAGAAATGTATCAAGCTAAGGTTAAAATTCTTAACGACGACGAGAATAAGGATGTTAATGAAGCTTAATTTTTAAAGCTTAAGTTTAAAGTTTAATGAATTGATTATTATAAGCACTTTCCTATAATATTTTATGTACTCTAATGTGCCTAAAAATCATTATAAGAGAGTGCTTACCTTATATTATCAAGTTTAATTATTTTTAAGTTGTATGGCTACTTGATAATTTAGTAAGTACTTATGCATTTAATAAGTAGAATGGAGAATGCTATGGAAGATAAGAAGACTTCCTATGTTAGAGAAGTTCGAAATACCATAATATATTTTGGTGCAATTATTTTATGTGTACTATTTATACATACATTTATCGGTCATCAAGTAAAAGTGGAAGGTAGTTCAATGGAAAGTACATTACATAATAAAGACCATTTAATACTTGAAAAAGTAACCTATCATTTTCAGGATCCTAAGAGATTTGATATTGTTGTTTTTCGACCTTATAATAATAAAAAAGATGTGTATTATATAAAGCGAGTAATCGGTTTACCAAATGAACGTATTCTAATAGAGAATGGTAATATTTATATAAATGGGGAGCTGTTAAGTGAAAATTACGGTAATAATCCAATGATGGATGGTGGTATAGCAAGTGAAGAGATAACACTTGGTGGCGATGAGTACTTTCTACTTGGCGATAATAGGAATAATAGTACAGATAGTAGAAATTCTAAAGTTGGGGTTATTAAGGAAGATTCAATAATTGGTAAGGCATTAATTCGAATATGGCCGATTCAGGATTTTGGTATATTAAACAAATAACTTGATAGAAAGGGTTAGTATGAAAAAGGAAAATAAGGAGTCCATAGAAGAATATCAAGATGCTTATGTGGATAATGATATGAAAGAAGAAAACAAAAAAAGAAGCATAAAATCAATTATTATAGAATTGCTTGTTTATCTTGCGATTATATATGTTTGTGTTTACTTAATACCAACTTATGTGATACAAAGAACGATAGTAGATGGACCATCTATGGAGAATACACTTCACGATGGTGAAAATCTTCTGGTAGAAAAGATATCCTATCGTCTTGGAAATTTAGAACGATTTGATGTCATTGTATTTTATCCATATGGGAGAGAGTTTAAAGAATATTATGTGAAGCGTGTAATAGGACTACCTGGTGAAACAATACAAATAAAAGAAAATAAAATTTATATCAATGGTGAAGAACTCAAAGAAGAATATGGTAAAAACGATTTGAGTTATGAAGGAATTGCATGGGATGCTATTACCATTGGAGAAGATGAGATATTTGTACTAGGAGATAATAGAGAAGTAAGCTTAGATAGTCGTTATGAAGAAGTTGGCTTGGTATCTTTAGATGATATAGGTGGAAAAGTTCTCTTAAGAATCTGGCCATTTAATAAGTTTGGTACGATTAAGTAAGGTTAAGATGTGAATAAAGTACTATAATATTTCACATAAAGTTAAAGTTTATATAACTTAATAGATAATAGTGGGGATGATGGTTTTTAACCATCATCTTTTTAATTTGCTTTATAACTTTATTAGAAAATAGTTGACTTTTATAATGAATAATTATAGTATAGTAATAGTATAGTTTAGAATATAATAAAATAATTTAATATATACTAACATATTAAAATAATTTATGAAAAACTAATATGAAATCATAGTCAAAAAGATATGACACCTGCTTACTTTTTGACTCTATTATCTAAATATGAAATTCACACGAATAATGTTATTAAAAAGGAGAATGTAAATGACAGAACATAACTTTATTAACACTGATTATAATAAACCTTTGATTTTAAACAGAGCGGATCCCTATGTGTATAAACATACAGATGGAGCTTATTATTTCACTGCTTCGGTTCCAAGCTATGATAAAATTATTTTAAGAAAGTCTAAAACCATAAAAGACTTAGCAAGCGCAGAAGAAGTAGTAATA
>JAFAEB010000067.1 GCA_023424235.1 Bacillota bacterium | reverse complement strand
TAATTGGACCGGGTGGATTGGTATTCTTTGCCCACTGGTAATTCATAAGAATTACATTATAAGCTAAGTCATCTAAAGTGGATAAATCAACTCTTGCAAATCGAACCTCATTATCAATAATTGTAATATTAGGATTAATAATAGCAAAGACCAAATATCCTTCTTGATTTAGTCTATCTGTAAGCTTGGTAAAATAGTTGTTATAATATTTAATATTTGAAATATTAATATATTCAAAGGAATAATTAACTCCATAATACCCTTTTTCTTTTAGGATGGTGAGAATATTGTCAATCTGTTTGTTTTGAAAGTCATCATTTAATAAAAGATCATAAGCAGTTCTTATATTGGCCTCTCCTTGAAGAGATAGAGTTGTTAAGAGCATAAGTGGCATTACACCATAATCCTTTGTTATCTGAATAATGCTAGTATCGTCATAATAAGATACAATCTCACCTTCATCGGTAGCAGTATAATTTAATATGGATAGATAGGTAAGATACGGTAGGGTTTTTTTAAGCGTATCTATGTTAATATAAGGAACGGTATTACCATGTGTCGTTATTTTACCAATTTTATTATAACTAATTATTAAAACTTCCCCTGGATATAGGAATTCACTATTATATAGGATTGGGTTATTTTGATATAATTCCATAAGAGTAATACCATATTGGTTGGCAATGGATTCTAAACAGTCCCCTTCCTTTACTGTGTAGGTAATTTCCGGAACTAATATTACTAATGATTGCCCAATGGCTAAATTATATGGTTCTATTAAACCATTGGCCTCAATTAATTTTGCTAGTGATACTCCATAAAGCAAAGCAATTGAATAAATGGTCTCCCCTTCTTGTACTACATGTATTATCATAAACACCCTCATAATCTTTATTATTACTAATATATTCAAGGATTAATAATACTTTCTAAAAAAATGTTATTTTCTAAATTTTATTGCTTATATCTTAGAGAAATTAAACATGTTTTAAAATTTGAGGAGAGTAAAGGATAATAAATTAAGCTAGTTTTCGAAAGGTCTAAGAATTATAGTAAAGCTTACAATTACATAATAGGATATATCACAGAAGCAAAATAGGAAGCTAATTCCTCTGGGGATTGCTTCATTTGATTTTTAATCCACCAATACACCATTTCAACAAAGCTTCCTGATATATGATTGATTAAAAATTCGTCAGAGACAAAGGTATTCCTTCTAGTATCCTCTTTTATCATATGTTTTGTAATTAATTCATTTAAATATTCCTTAAAAAATCGTAGGAACATGTCGCTACTTTCACAACTTAATAGACCAATAATATTCTTTTTGTTATCACGTAAATGATAAAGAATATGAGTGATCATGGAGTTCGTATCATTGGATAAGGAAAAATCATGGGTTATTTCAGAGCCTTTCTCTTCTGAAAAGATATGGTCAAATAAATCGGTACACATCTCCTTTAGTAGATCATCCTTGGTCTCAAAATGTGTATAGAAAGTGCTACGACCGATATTAGCTTCATCTATGATTTCTTGAACGGTAATTTTACTATAGCTTTTTTGTGATAAAAGCCCGCTAAAGGCTTGAAAAATTGCACTTCTTGTTTTTTGCTGTCTTCGATCCATCTTACCTCCTATTGAACAAATGAACAAATATTATAAAATGTACATTAATGTACATCTTTGAAAAGGTGTTTCTTGTAGGGTTATATCTAAACTTATTATAATTTTACTGAACGAAATGTTCAATATAGAATAAATAGTACATTTGTATTTGATAGATTACAAGTGGAATTAGGGAGGAATTATGGTAAAAAGATTAAGCGATACAATGGCTGGATTAAAGATGACCCTAATATCAATGGTGTTCTTAATACTCAGTCTTATCTTATTAATAATGAATAAGGAGTTGTCACTTGATCCTGCTTGGATAACGGTTATCATATCAGGATTTCCACTTTTATATTTAGCAATTACAAGACTTGTATATGAGAAGTGGATATCCTCAGCCTTATTAATTTCGATTGCAATGATAGCTTCTATATTAATAGGAGAAGTATTTGCAGCAGGTGAAGTTGCATTTATCATGGCTATTGGAGCAATTCTAGAAGATTTGACCCTTGCACGAGCGAAAAAGGGGCTCACAAAATTACTGGATCTTGCTCCTACAAAAGGAAGAAGATTAATCTATAGAAAAGAGTCTGTAGTTGAAGAGATCATTCCTGCCAATGAGATAAAGGTAGGAGATATACTAAGAGTGTTACCTGGTGAAATCATAGCAGTAGATGGAATTATTGTATCTGGTCATAGCTCAGTGGATCAATCTATTATGACAGGAGAATCCCTTCCTGTGGATAAAACTATAGATGATACTGTTTTTTGTGGAACAATGAACTGCTTTGGCTCAATCGATATGAAAGCAAGTAGTATATCTTCGGATACTTCTCTGCAAAAACTAATTAATATGGTAAAAGAAGCAGAGCAAAGAAAAGCTCCCATGCAACGAATTGTTGACAAATGGGCAGTATGGTTAGTTCCCATTGCCTTAATGATTGCGATTCTTACCTTCTTTGTCCTTACCCTTATGGGAAGTGATATTATGGTAGCCTTAAATAGAGGAGTTACTGTATTAGTTGTGTTTTGTCCATGTGCTCTTGCTCTTGCAACTCCAACTACGATTATGGCTGCAATTGGTCAGGCAACAAAACATGGTGTTATTATAAAATCAGGTGAGGCTTTAGAGAAGATGGGTAAGGTAGATACCCTTGCCTTTGATAAGACAGGTACATTAACTTATGGAAAATTAGAAGTAAGTGACATTATCTCTTTTCATGCTGAATTAAATGAAGATGAATTATTTCAAATAGTTGCATCAGCGGAAGCAAAAAGTGAACATCCACTTGCTAAGGCCATTGTCTTATATGCAAAGTCGAGAGGAATAAACATAAGAGAATCCACAGATTTTAAGATGTTTGCAGGAAAAGGAATTCGTGCAAAGATTAATGGAAGAGAATTGATATGTGGTAGTGAAAGCTATCTAATCAGTGAAGGTATATCTATGAATAAAGAAAGTAATGATATCCTGGATTCTCTTCGTAAAGAGGGGAAAGCAACAATCCTAATCGGTGTGAGCAAAGAATGTATTGGGATCATTGCTTTATCGGATGTATTACGTCCAACAGCAAAAGAGATGGTAGAGAAGTTATCCTTAATGAATACGAATACGGTATTACTGACAGGAGATAATAGAAAGACCGCAGATTACTTTGCTAAGAAGGTTGGAATTAGCCATGTTTATGCAGAGTTATTACCAGAAGATAAAGTGAATCATATTATAGTTCTTAAAAGAGAAGGTAAGAGAGTATGTATGATAGGAGATGGAGTTAACGATGCACCTGCACTAAAGACTTCTGATATCGGAGTTGCAATGGGTAGTATGGGAAGTGATATAGCGGTTGAGGCAGCAGATATTGCCCTTATGGGTGATGATATATCAAAGATTCCATACCTGAAGCGATTATCAAATGCTACTCTTAAAACCATAAAAGTTAACATTACTGCCTCTATGATAATAAACTTTATTGCAGTAACCATGTCTATCTTAGGTTTATTAAATCCAATAACCGGTGCCTTAGTACATAATGCAGGTTCGGTACTTATCGTCTTAAATGCAGCATTATTATATGATAGAAAATTTGATAAGTAAGGTTATTGAATAAGAAGTAAAATCTTAATAAAAGAATTTAAGACTAATAATTAATAATTAATTATTAATTAAATAGATAACAGCTCGAAATTAACATCCAACACACAAAAAAGGGAAGAAGTTAAACTATATAGCTCCTGTCTTTAGACAGGGAGTATATCAGTTAACCTTCTTCCCATATTTATATATATAGAATTTTAATTAATTACCGAAAGATACACCAAGCTTCTTAGCAGTAATTACAAGTTCGCCGTTAGGGTCAACATTCTTGTCAACACCAATAACGTCTTCTAATTTTACGCAAGAAATTTGATCATTTCTTAAGCATACCATGTTACCGAATTTTCCTTCATGGATAAGATCAGCAGCAGCTACGCCGTATCTAGTAGAAAGAATTCTGTCAAAAGTAGATGTATTACCACCCCTTTGAACATGGCCTAGTGTAGTTGCTCTAACTTCATTTCCTTTAATAAGTTGTTCTAAGTCATTTGCAAGCTTGTTACCAATACCACCAAGTCTTACTGGATCTGGACTATCGCTTACGATTTTACTTACAACTACTTCTCCATCAAGAGCTTTTGCACCTTCTGCAACAACGATAATACTAAATGGTTTACCATTTGCTTGTCTGTCTTTAATCTTATCAACTACCTTATTAATATCATAAGGAATTTCAGGAATTAAGATAACGTCAGCAGAACCAGCAATACCAGAATGTAATGCAATCCAACCAGCATTACGTCCCATAACTTCACAAACCATAATTCTATGGTGAGATTCAGCAGTCGTATGTAATCTGTCAAGAGCTTCTGTAGCAATTTCAATTGCAGAGTTGAAACCGAAGGTTACATCAGTAGCAGCTAAATCGTTGTCAATTGTTTTAGGAACGCCGATTACATTTACACCTTTTCTAGAGAAATCTCTAGCACTTGTAAGAGTACCGTCACCACCAATAACAACTAAAGCATCTACACCTTCTTTTCTTAAGTTTTCTACAGCAACATCAGAAACGTCTTTTTTAACCATAACGCCATCAACTTCTACTTGATAATCAAATAGATTGTCTTTGTTAGAACTATAAAGGATAGTTCCGCCTCTATGTAGGATACCTGAAGTAGAATCTAGGGTTAATGGAATAAAATCATTGTTATATAATCCTCTATATCCATATCTATATCCGATTACTTCATAACCATACTCAAGAATTGCAGTTCTAGTAACCGCTCTGATTACAGCATTAAGTCCAGGACAATCGCCACCTCCTGTTAATAACGCTATCTTTTTAATACCTTCTCGCATAATAATACCTCCTTAATTATATGTGATAAGTATACTAACCTTGTTTCTTAACATGTTAAACTCTTAACGAATTCATTATTTTAAATAAACAAATAATGTAGCACACTTTTTCCACCCAAATACAAGTTAATAGTAGAAGCCCCAACTTCTATATATACATTCTAGAACCCAACTAGAATGTTTTTAAGTTTACTAAACTATTTCTCTTATCTTAATACTATAAATGCAATATTTCGGATTTTCAAGAGTTTTTTTTATTTTTCCTATGGATTTACTGTAGTATACTAATATGGTTGTCATAATGTATCATTCTACTAGTTTTTCATAGGCATTTCGCATCGATTTATCAAGTAAATAGATCCATCCGCAATACTTAAAATTATGTTTCTTTAATAAATTTTGCATGGATGTATTCTCTTTGTGAGTATCTACTCGAATACTTTTAATATCATAATCCTTACAAAGGTTTTCAATATCATGTATTAATATAGAAGAAATTCCATGACCACGATACTGTTTTGCAACAGCTATTCTATGAATTACTGCATATTTATTATTGCTATCTTCATCACTAAGCCAGTTTCCGTCAAGAATTTTATTATATGTAATTTCACCATCAAAGGATATGGCAGCAGTTGCGATAACCTTATTATCATCTAATAATACATAGGAATACCCAAGCTTTATATCTTCTAAGATTACATCTTTATTGGGATAACCATTCTGCCATTGATCGATCCCTTTGCTTTTAAGATAAGCTTTGGCATCGTCTATTATCTCTAAAATCTCTTCTACATCTTCTATCTGTGTTTTTCTAAATTCCATCTTGTGCTCCATATGATCAATATTGTAATAGCTCTATTATATATGAAACTGGGGATAAGCACTATAAAAATATATTATAACTGAAAATGGAATGAAAGTAAATAAAAAGGAGTTACAATGAAATGAAAGAAAAAATGAAATGAATGGTGAAAAGAAATCATTGGAAGATTAAAATAATTATGAAAGCAATGTAAAGAAAATTATGTAAGCGTACTAAGATTATAGAATGTTAGTGTAAATGAAATAATAGGAAAAATGTATGAAAGTATTAAACTATGAAACTATGAAACTATGAAGTTGAAAGTATGAAACTATAAATCTAGGTATGAAGAAATAGTAGCAAAAAAGGGAGGAAAAATCCATGGTAGGAAACTGCTAGATAGGGGACAGATTCCTTGGTTTTTTTCTCTCTTTTTTTATACCATATATTAAAAGGAAGTTAAGAAGAATAATAGTATATCTT
>JAFAEB010000061.1 GCA_023424235.1 Bacillota bacterium | reverse complement strand
GAATTGGACCTGATGATATTAAATTAAAAGAGTTGATACTTCGCTTACAAGGTGATATTGATGAAGTAATCATAGCTACCAATTCTAGCTTAGAAGGCGAAACCACAGCAATGTACATCAGTAAATTAATTAAACCAAGTGGAATTAAAGTCTCAAGAATTGCCAGTGGTGTTCCAGTTGGCGGAGATTTAGAATATATTGATGAAGTTACGCTACTTCGTGCATTAGAGGGTAGAGTGGAGTTGTAGGGCTTAAGGCAAATTTGCCCCCAGGCTCCTTGCATTATCCCAAAGGTAATCGGTAATCGAGGTTATCCTGGTCGACCCTAGATAAAGTAATAGAAAGGCGTGCGAAAATCTCTCGAAAGCATATAAAACAAGACCTAGATATGGCATTAAAAGGCCACATCTCAGGTCTTTTTTGATGAAGCTAAATCCTTGTTATATAGGTAAAAATACATGAATGCATAAAAGTTTTAATACATAAAAAGCTTTAATACAAATCAACTATCTCTAAGGCTTTTTTCCTCATCTCAGTTATCGCTTCTTCTGGTTCTATAATTATTACATCCTTACCAAAGCTAAAGGCAAATTCAATCCCTTGCCATAGGGATTCAAAGTCGATTTTTATATATACATAATCTTCATTATAAATCCTATCTTTTATCGATATAAAAGGTCGTTCCATAACTTGATTTAAGATAGTAGGAATTACTTTAAAGGTAAAATGGTGTTTTGGTATAAGTGCCTTAAAGGTATGAGTAGAGTTCCTCCAATAATTTTTTAAATTAAAGTTTTCTGGTCTGATGAAGGTTTCATCTAAAACATAAACCTCCTCTATATTAATAATTTTATAAGTTTTAATGATCTCATTATTTATACCGATCAAATACCAAGTGCTACGTTTACAAACTAAGCCAAGTGGGTTAAGGTTTACTTCTTTTGTACCCTCAGTTTTTCTGTATTTTATGCATAATGGATTCGTATTCCATATAGCACTTTGTAAAACCGTTAGAATATCAGTATTAACCTCTATATTTGTCTTGTTCCAAGGTTCCATATCAATATAGATATAATTTTGAAATTTTTCTAATTCTTCTAACTCATTGTTCGGAGAATCTGAAAGAATTTTTAGCATCGTTTGGTATTTTAGATTTTCAATACCTAAATCAGCTAGTATTTTATCACTACTTGGTATAAATAAGGATAGTAGTTCATTTTTATTTATTCCAGTAAGCGAAGTTTTGTAGTCTCCTAGAAGTCTTATTCCACCCTTCACACCTTTATCTGCATAAATAGGCACGCCAATGCTACTCAGAGCATCTATGTCTCTGTAAATTGTTCTTATTGAAACCTCTAGTTTCTTTGATAGTTGCGATGCAGTTAGCTTTTGATTCGATTGTAATAAAATTAGGATTGAAATTAATCGATCAGCTCTCATATAGTTTCTCCTTATATATGACATAGGTTGTCAACTATTATAGCTTATTATAAATAATATAACAATTATATTGTAATAAATTAAATCACAACAGTTTTAACAGCTGGAATAGATACTAAGCAAATAGCAGATAACAAGATATAAGGAGGTATTAATATGAGTGGAAAAATAATATTAAATTTGGCAATGAGTCTTGACGGATTTATAGCTTCAGAAGATGGTACGTATGACTGGATTGTTGGAGAAGGCAATAATACACTTGATACAAAAAATAAGTACGACTTTAATAAATTTGTTGAAGAAATTGATATTGTAGTGATGGGTAAAAAATGCTATGAACAAAACATGCATAAGGACTATATGAGTAAAGATGTGTATATTGCAACCTCAGAGAACATGGTTGATTATGATAATATTCATTTTATAAGTGGAGACATCTGCGAAATAATACGAAGAGAAAAGGAGCTAGAAGGGAAGAAGATATATTTGTTTGGTGGTGGAGTTCTTGTAGATAACTTTTTGAAAGCTAATTTAATTGATGAGTTCATTATCGGAATAATACCTATCATATTAGGTAAAGGAAGACCATTATTTTTCGATAATAATCCAACAATTAAATTACACTTAGATGAATATATAGTTGAGGATGGGATCACAATTTTAAAATATACAACAATATAACGATGACCTGATTTATTTAATATAAAATAGTGAAGTGAGAAAAACCTATAGGATGTTAATACAAAAATGATATCGAAGATGTATTAAATATTAGCTATAATGGTTTTATATCTATTAATATACAATAATCTGTCGTAGTCTAGACTGCGGCAGTATTTATTTTCATCGGATTATTTTATCTTAGTAAAATTATATTTGCTAACCTAAGTATAATTACATATAATGGATTCATGTAAATTAAATTATACTTTAAATTTATTATTTTAATCTCTAGGGAGGCTTATATGAATATTAGAAAAATTAACATAGATGATACAGAAAATTATTTAGATATGTTAAAGCAATTAGACAATGAAACGAAGTACATGATGTATGAAGCCGGGGAGAGGAAAATATCCATTGAAGAGATGAGATTATCCATAGAAAGTATAGTAGATACAAATAAGCTCTTGCTAATAGCAGAAGATGTGGGAAAATTAGTCGGTTTTTTATCTGCAAATAGAGGATTTGCAAATCGGATAAAACATAGTGCTTACATTGTTATAGGTATATTAAAGGAATATCGAGGCAAAAAAATAGGAACAAGGTTATTTGAAGAGTTATTCCAGTGGGCAGCATCTAATAAGATTACAAGATTAGAATTAACAGTAATGACGAATAATGAAAATGCCATAAGGCTATATAAAAAAATGGGATTTAAAGTGGAAGGATTAAAAGAAAAATCATTAATAGTTGATGGCAATTACATAGATGAGTACTATATGTCAAAATTATTATGATAGTAGGAGAATACATTATGCTTATAAAAGAGATTAAAGATATAAATAAGAAATATGATATCGCAAAAACTATACTAGATGATTTGCCAGAATGGTTTGGCATACCGGAAGCAAAGGAGGAGTATCTGGTTGATAGTAAAAACATGCCTTTTTTTGCTGCAATACATAATGAAAAAGAAGTTGGTTTCTTAAGCATAAAAAGTAATAATATATATACCGCAGAGATATATGTAATGGGTATTAAAAAGGATTATCATAGAAAAGGGATAGGTAGAGATTTATTTAAGGCATGTTATGGCTGGTGTAAAGAGCAAGGCTTTGAATTTTTACAAGTAAAAACATTAGACGAATCTCATCCAGATCCAAACTACAAAATAACCAGAGAATACTATCTTTCCATGGGATTTAGGCCACTAGAATGTTTCCCTACATTATGGGGCGAATCCAATCCATGTTTGATTTTAATAATGGCTATTAAATAATAAGAAGTAAATAAAAATATGCCCCTAAAGTTGGGGCATATACTATAATTAATGTTTTCTAGTAACAGTAATTCTTAATTTGTTATCATCATACTCAACCGTTGCAGAATCAACTAAAGAACCCAATAATATGAATTCTGGGTAATGGCTATTCCCTGCAAGATTCCAGTAGTATTCATCATAATCATCTTGCCTTGAAACATTCACAAGTTCGCTAAAACGCTCTAACTTCTTAAAGTCAGGATTCTCATATTCTGCCTCTACAATAACGGTAGAGTGATTATCAAATTTATCAATACTTATTCTAGGATGATTGATATCTAATGTGAAGAAAAAACACACTAGCTCATTCATTATTTTAAGTATTTTATCCTTTTCGCCTTTCATATCAAACTTTACCTCTCTCTGCACGTTCTTTCACACCTACTCTTCCCTTTTAAAGGACTCGATTAAAGGCACTAATGTAGCAGCAACAAGACCTCCAGAAAATCCATTGTTATATAAATTCATTCCACCATGTAAATCTCCAACATTCATAACAAGAGTTAGATGTAGGAAGCCTGCAACAATTCCTGAAAACCACCCAAATTTACCTGCAATAGGTGCTAGGGTAGTTCCAAATAAAGCAGCTAGCATAACACTTGTTGAATTCGCTTCCCATACCTGTAACATGGAACCGATAAATACACCTGCAATAACAGGTAGAATATTCTTTGGATGTTTACCAAATGCGCCAAAACCAACAACAGTAAATATACCACCAAGGATAGGTCCACTGAGTTCTCCATCGATAAGTAAGATATAAGAGAGCATCAATAAACCAAGTACTCCCATGTTTATAATAGTTACACTAAAACCATCCATTATAACAAAATCTTCAACTAATCTACCAGAATGTCGATACAGGCGAATCGAGTTTTTGAAACTTTTATTATTCAGTATATACCCAATTATTATCATTGATACAAATAATAAAATTAATATAATACTAAGGATTTTATTGTTGCCACTTGAAACCAAATTAACTAGTTCATGCTCTTCGCCAAAAGCTCTAATAATAGACATGGCGAATGTACCTATTATACCACATATAAATCCAATATTGTAGAGGCTAAATCCTTGATGAAATTTTACAAAATGACCTGCTAGTGGTGGAAGAATTAAACCAATAAGAATACCAGTTAAATTAGCAACGATAAGACTTTTAAGATTCGTTTCTCCAAAGCCGAAGGACAATTGGCTTACTACAGGTCCTAAAGCAGTACCAAAATAAGCAATTAAAATAAACTTACTAATCTTCTCTTTTTCAATTAAGGAATAAAGGTAAACACCAAGTATGATAGAAAATGCATTATAAACATTTTTACCAAAGAAAGCAAACCCACCTATAGTGAATATAGCTGCGATAAGCGTACCATTCATGTGTACTTTATTAAGATGTGCAATTAATATTGCGATTAACATTAGTAGACCACTATTGAAAAATGCAGCACCCATATTACCTATGGCAATATAATCAGTAATTAATATACTAGGCGATACGATAATGCTCTTTAAACCGATTGCAATTTCCTTTGGAGAGTTTGCAAAAAAAGAAAATAGTAGAATGATAAAAGCATAAGATGACATAATTATGTATTTAATAGGTTCTCTTATACTATGTGGATTGTTGGGTTGTGTTACTTTAATCATGTGATTCATCAATTTCTCCTTTATGATTTATGGTTAATTGTAGCCAGCCCCTATAATTTATTCAATTATATTTACATTCATCAATATTAAGTTTATTATATTTTATATATACAGTCAATAAAAAATATTATTTTTAAACCTTAAAAAAGTATAAATATAACCAAGATATTTCAACAAAATAAAAATTATAGATGAGGAGTATTATAATGATTATAACTCTAACCCTTAATCCAGCTATTGATAAAACCATTGAAGTTCCTAACCTAACGCTTGGTACAGTAAATCGTATTACAGATAATTACCATGTAGAAGTAGGTGGCAAAGGGATAAATGTATCAAAAGTACTTAAGGAGCTGGGCTCTAGTAGTAAAGCAATTGGTATTGTTGGTGGTACAAACGGTGATATTATTAAGAAATACCTAGATGAAAAGCATTTAGAATATGAGTTTGTAGATGGAAAGATGAATACTAGAATAAATCTAAAAATCGTAGATCCTGAAAGTAAGCTTACAACAGAAATCAATGAATCTGGTGGTCCATATGAATTCGAAGTATATGAGAAGCTAAAGAAAGTTTTGTGCATAAATATAAGGAAAGGTGACATTGTTATATTAGCTGGCTCTTTACCAAAAGGAGCGGATCCTAATTACTATAATCAACTTATTGCTTTATGTATGGAAAAAGGTGCAAAAGTGTATCTAGACATAGAAGGTGAGTTATTACAAAAGGCAATTTTATTAAAACCACATGTAATCAAGCCAAATCTTAATGAACTAGAATCCATGTTTCACAAAAAATTTGAATCAAAGATTGACATCGTAAATGCAGCCAGAACTATCTTGTTAAGTGGTGTGGAAACCGTTATAATTTCTATGGGAGAGCATGGTGCATTATTTGCGAAAAAAGATAAGATTATAAGCGCAAAAGGCCTTAATGTTAAAACTAAGAGTACAGTAGGTGCAGGGGATGCTATGGTAGCCGCATTTGCTTATAGTGAAGAACGGAAATTATCCTTTCATGAAGGTGTAAAATTATCCATTGCTACAAGTGCTGCTAAAGTTATGCTTGAAGGAACAACTGCTCCAACTTTAAGCCAAATACAGGACTTACTAGCACATGTAATACTAGAGGAAGATTCCTTATAATATCATAAATTTGCCATATTATCTTGATAGCATAATACGTAATAATATTACTTAATCTTTTAGAACATAATACTAAATTGCTAATACAAAATTATTAAAGATACAAAGGAGGATGACAATGGAGGGAAATATATTATCCCAAGGGGTAGCAGAAGTTTATGTAATGAAGGACATGCTTCTTATGCTTAGTGAGTGTAAAGAAAAACGAGAAGAGCTAGAAATTGAAGAAAACAAATTAGAGAAGTCTATTGCTACAAAAGAGAAGATGATAGATGAAGAAGTTAACTCTACACTTAAGAAACGAAAAGAAGAAATTGAGTCCACATACAATAAACAGCTAGAAGATGTTAAAACGAAAATAAAAAAAATCAAAGGTAAAAAAGAAAAATCAAAAAATGAAAAAATAAAAGAACGCATGGAATATGAAACGAAAGAATTATGTGAGGAATATAAGAGTTTACAACATCATATAAAAACTAAGATTAAAGAGCATAAGTTGCCATCAATATGTAGATATAACTTCTTCTACTCCTTTTATATGCCTAAGTTCTTTGGCGATATAGTATCCATTTTCATCCTGTTATTTGTTTTATTATATATGATACCGTGTGGAATTTACTTCTTTTTATTACCAGTTCAAAGGATTACTTATTTAGTAGGTATATATTGCGCAATCGTTATTATTCCAGGTAGTATCTACATGTTAATAGAAAATAAAATTAAAGATAAATATATTGTGGTTTTAAAAGAGATACAAGAAATACGAATACAGATGAGAAGTAATAAGAAGCAAGAAAAGAAAATTAAAAGGAATATTTTAAAGGACAAAGATGAAAGTGTGTATGATCTTGACACATTTAATAAAGAATTGCAATATTTAAATGAAGAGCAAAATACAATTGCAGAAGAGAAGGCAAAGGCTATTAAAACATTTGAAGAGGAAACGAAGCATATTATAAGTAATGAGATAAAAGCTAGGTATGATGAGGAGCTAATTAGTCTTAAAAATCAATTTTTGGATACCACAAATAAACGAAAAGCCATGGAAGAGCGAATAAAAACAGTTTCCTTAAACATAGCGAATTCTTATGAGGTATACTTAGGGAAAGAGATAATGAATGTTGAGCAGTTAGATAGGCTTGCAAGTATAATGAAAGAAAAACAATTAAACACCATATCTGAGGGATTAATTGGAATGAGAGATGAAAATAAGTAAGGAAAAAGTAAAAAGCTCTATAAATTTCGTCGAAGGAGATTTATAGAGCTTTTCTTTTGTATTTGTATTTTACTGTCTATGATAATATTTACCTAAGTTTCTTAAGTTAGATTAAAGCTATTTTTATTTAATTTGTACAAGCAGTAATTGATACCACTGCAAATAAAATCAGCTAGCACCATAACAATATTTAATCTAGTCGTTTGTAGAAGCATGTGATCTAACATGCCTGAAAAGTTAACAATTCCTGTAATGAAAATATCTCCAACGGGTGGTAGTGCTTTATCCACTCCTGCACCTGGTAAAAGAGGTCCTTCGCCTAAGGTTATATATCCGATATGATTGGTTTTTCCTAAGGAGGCATCGATTGCTACTACGAAAGCATCTTGATGATTTTTATTAATATGGTTGATGGTATCATTTAAATTTTTAGCATGGACTGGTTGCTCTAAGGTTCCGTACAAAATCATATTTTGTTGATGTAATTTAGATAATTTATATCCAACGATTGGACCTAGGCAATCACCAGTAGCTCTGTCAGAACCTATACATAGAAAGATAATCTCTTTATTTTTGTACAAGTTTTTTTGTAACATATCAAACAATATTCTACTAAAATCATACACAGAATAACGATCTTTCGTATTAAAGTAATATAGCCTTTTACCAGTCTCTAACTCTTTGTTCATTAAAACCTCCTGCAATACATGTACTATTAAACCATATTCTGTAATAGTAAAAGTATTACCGTGAAAATCAATAATAGTCAGAAATCTTAATTTAAATTCATCTCAATTTTCGTCACTTAAGTTGGAAATTCCACAAATAGTGAAAGTCTCATAAGCAGTTTATGCGATTTAAAAGGAAAAACAAGATATTAACTAGAAATATGCAGTTGAAAAGTTACTTATTATCGGTTTATTTTGACATAAATATAGACGAACATATGATACCATGTCTTAGAGTATATAAATATGAGCAAAATTTTGGTTAGGAGGGGTGAACCTATATGGAAAACACCAACGTAAAACCCAGTACAGATAAGACGAATTCAGAGCATATTAGAATGCCTAAGAATATTAGGCAGATAGGGATAACTGGTCAAAATAATAAATCTATATATGTTGAAGACTATGTCATGTCTTACGTGAAGCAGTTAACTGAGAAGGATTCCATGGGACTTAAAGTTGCTGTTTTGCTTGGATACTATATTAGAACAGAACATGGTAAAAATATTTTTGTAAAAGGCGCAGTTATGATGGAGGAAATGGATCCTAACAATGGACTAAGCCTATCAGAAGAGGGATGGACAAGTGTTTACGAAAATATAAAGAAGTATTTTACCGATGTTGAGATCGTTGGTTGGACCTTGATTGGTACTGAGTTTTTCCTAGAAGGTGGCGAAAACATAAGGAAATTACATATAGACAATTTTAGTGGTCCAGATAAAATTTTATTAAAGATTGATAGTCTAGAAAAAGAAGAAGCATTCTATTTACTAGAGAACAGTCAATTAGTGAAGCAAAGTGGATATTACATATATTATGAAAAAAATGAAGAAATGCAAAATTATATGGTGGAGAGTCGGAAGGTTGTTAGTGAAGAATCAACTGTAGTGGATAAAACCACCCCTAAAATACGAACCATTATAAATGAAAAGAAGATAGATAAGGAAAAAGAAGAGAAAAGTGTTATGCGTCTTTTATATGCAGCTAGTACATTAATGGCAATTATTGTATTAGTTATTGCATATACTATGCTTGATAATCATCAGCAAATGAAAAATCTTGAGGTTGCTATTAATACGATATCGGACTCTATAGTTAAAAACAATATTCAAAGTGTAGAGGAGGATGATTCTAATAATACAGAAGTGGTAAATGAAACGGATGAAGAGCCTTATGAGAGTAATACTGATAAAGAAGAAATAGTTGACAACAAAGATCTAGATAATAAGGAAGATGTAGATAACAAAGATGATGTAGCAGAAATAGATGAATCAGAGGATACCATGGATGTTGAAACGGTTTCTGGAAATATCGTAGTGGTAGAAGAAGAGGATGAAAAAGCTGGAAGTGAAGAGGATGCAAGCGAAACAGATACATCAAATGAAGTAGAGGAAGAAGATGCTACTCAGAGTGTAGAGAAAGAGGAAGAAGCTAGTGCGCCAGAACCAACAAAAGAGCCAGAACCTACAAAAAAAGCAGAACCAACAAAAGCTCCAGTAGATGAAAAACCTACAACAGCTGAGATTAAGTACTACACAGTACAAGCAGGGGACTCTCTTGCAGGAATTGCATTAAAATTATATAAGTCAGCGAATTATGTAAAAACCATTAAAGAGTTAAACGGAATAGAAGATGAAAATAAAATATTAATAGGTCAAAAATTAATAGTACCTTAAGATTGAAACTCCGTGTGATACGGAGTTTTTTTCTTAAACAAAGCCAATACAAAAAAGTAGTGGAATTATCATTAAAATAGGGTATAATAACTTTAAGTATGGGATAAAAATACATATAAATTTGAGGAGAACTTATGGCTATAGAACTTGAAAAACGTGAGTTAAGAATATATGAAATAAGAAAAAAGAAATATAAGCAGCGTGTTGCTATGATTACAATATTCCTGCTTTTAATCGGATTAATCGTAGGAACATTTATCATAAAGCAAATCCTAGATAAAAACTACAATGGATATGAAGTTATACAGAGTACGAAGCGACAGGATAGTACTTCTGCAAAATATATAAGTTATGAATCAGGCACCGTTCGTTATAGTAGAGATGGAGCTATGGCTTTTACTAGTGATGGAACTATGCTATGGAATGGTACATATGAAATGAAGGATCCAATTATTGATATCTGTGATAAATATGTTGTTATTGCGGATAGAGGATCTAAAACCATACAAATCTATAATGGAAAAGGCAACGTATCCAATATCTCTGTTTTATATAATATAAAAAAGGTTGAGATTGCAAATCAAGGTGTTATTGCAGTGCTAATGGAAGGAAAGGGTAGAGATTATATCGAACTTTACAAGGAAGATGGAACCTTCTTAGTTGACATTGCAACAACAAATAATCGAGATGGCTATCCTCTTGATATGTCACTTTCTAATGATGGACGAAAGTTAGTGACTAGTTATACTGCTATTAGTAATGGTATATTGCAAAGCAAAGTAACTTTTTACAATTTTGGAGAAGTAGGTCAAAATTATATTGATCGTCTTGTTGGTAGCTTTGACTTTGGACAAACTCTTGTTCCAGATGTGCAGTTTATAAACGAAAAAACTGTAGTTGCCTTTGGAGATAATAAATTTAGTGTATTTAATATGAATGAAACACCATCGTTATTGTTTGAGAAAGCCTTTGAGTCAGAAATAAAGAGTATTATGTATAACGAAAAATATATTGGCTTTGTTTTAAACAATTTAGAAGGAGAAGAAAAACATCAACTTTTAATCTATGATTTAGAGGGTAATGTTCTAACAAAAAGAAATAATAACTTTAATTATAATCAAATATCCATATCAGGAGATGATGTTATTATGGTAAGTGATTCATCCTCCACAATAGTAACCGTTTATGGTGACAAAAAATTTGAATATACATTTGAAAAGAATATAGTAGGCTTGTACCCAGTAAATAATAAAGATGAGTATTTATTAATTGATGATGTTAACATGGAGAAAATTAAACTAGTTGAAGAATAAAATAAGGAGTATTCGTTTTATATGGAAGAAATAGAATTATTAGAAACAATAAGTGGAGGGTTAAAAATGAATTGGCTGGTTATACTTGTGGTTTTTGTTCTTTGTGTATACGCATTTAATGGTAGAAGGAGAGGTTTTATACGTACGGTATTTACCTTATTCTCAACCATTATCGCTTTAATGATAACAAGTTGGATTTCTCCTATTATTAGTAAAGAAGTTCAAAAAAATGAAACTGTTATGAATATGGTAAATGAGAAGGTTGAAAAGGTCATTGATTTTAGTGATTTGGGAAGTAAATTATCCGATCAAGTGAATTTCGTTGATAAATTATCCTTACCTAAAATAATGAAAAAAGGACTACTAGAAAACAACACAAAAGATGTATATGTTGCCATGGCAGTGGATAATTTTCACGATTATGTATGTAATTACATATCAAGAATTATAATCAATGCAGGTGTTTATATTATCATTATGATAATTGTATCCATAGCACTTGCAGTTATAAGCGAGACTTTAAATATTATTAGTAAGTTACCAATTATTAATGGATTAAATCGAAGTCTTGGATTATTAGCAGGACTACTTCATGGATTTATCATTGTCTGGGTTGGATTTATATTTATAACTGTACTTGGTAGTACAGCTTTTGGACAATATTTATTTGGTCAAATTAATAATAGTACAATTTTAAGTGTGATATATAATAATAATTTACTATTAACCTTTATTACAAACCTTGGTGAGCTGTTGTTTTAATTAGTGGGAATTTTATGGTGCTTCTAAAAATGCAGATTATGAATGAAAGGCATTAAAGGATGAGAGTTTTGCTTATAAATGTATGAGTTTATTATGTCATAATGGGAATAAAGATAATAACTTAAGATTCATACTTTATAATAAATAAATTTTGGGGGCAAGATTTGTTATGAAAAAGTTACTAGTAGTAGTTGGACTTATGGGAATAAGTGTTTTTAGTTCAGCTTGTAGTAATCTTATTAAGACGAAAGAACAAAGTGTCTATAAGGAAATCAAAACAGAGGGAAAAGAGGAGAATACGTTGAAATCAGAAGAAATCATATTACCAGTTGCAAGAACTAAGAATACGACTGATATCATGAAGGAAAGGTCAAGACTTGGTGATGGTAATTTAGCAAGATTAGCAAATGCTATGAAAAAGGCTAGGCAAAAAGAAGAAGTTACCATTGGCTTTATAGGAGGATCTATAACAGAAGGGTATTCCTCAACGAAGCATGAAAACTCCTATGCTTATCAGACCTATGAATGGTGGGTGAAAGCATTTCCAGAAACAAAGATTAATTATGTTAATGCAGGAATTGGAGCTACGAATTCTTATTTGGGTGTACATAGAGTAAACGATCATTTATTACAATATAAACCTGATGTTGTGGTAATTGAATATTCCGTAAATGATAGTGATACGATGTTTTTTAAGGAAAGTTATGAAGACTTAGTTAGAAAGATATTAAGTGAAGATTATAATCCAGCAGTTATCTTACTATTTAACACAATGGAAGATGGTACAAGTGCACAAGCCAGTCATTTACATGTGGGATTTTACTTAGAAGTTCCAAGAATTAGTTATAGAGAAGCAGTACTTACTGAAATAAAAGAAAATCGTTTAACATGGGCTGAAATTTCACCAGATAATATTCATCCAAGTGATAAAGGACATGGAATAATCGCAGAGCTAATGTATGACTTTTTTAATGATGTATTAGGTTCACTGGATTCTATTCATGATAAAGTGGTAGAAGTTAATGAAACCCCTTTGTTTGTAAACCGATATAAAGATGGAACTATATTAGATAATACATTAATCGAACCAATACAATATGGTAGTTTTAATAAGTCATCGGTATTTGAGCGCTTTAAAAATAACTGGTCAACGAAAGATGGAAGTGAGTCCATAATTTTTCAAGTAGAAGCCATGAATATTGGTATTATGTTTTATCGTACTACAGATGGTAAGACTGGAAGCTATGATGTATATATAGATGGGGAGTACACAAAAACCTTAGATGGCGACTTTTTGGGAGGCTGGGGAAACTATGCTGAAACTATAGAAGTATTCCGCTCTAAGGAGAAAAAGATACATACCATTGAGATAAGAAGATCGGAGAAATCGAAAGGCGAAGAATTTCATATCTTAAGTTTATTAGTATCTTAAGTTTATTAGTATCTTAATTCATAATAGATAGAAAATAAATCATTGGGTTATTGTATATAGATTGAAAATTCCTATTAAGTTAAATATCTTTAATGGGATGTATCAAACTAGGATGCAATAACCTTATTTTATGGAATTTTTGAAGCGAATAAATTGTAAGTAAGAATATGGAACTATATATAAAGATAGGAAGTGAATTTAACTCATAATAAATTTTTTATATTAATTTAGTTTTGTCTAAAAAAGTTTATAAATCTTTTGTAATAAAAGTAACGAATATCGTAGAAAATAGTACTAATCACTAAGCACCATTTATAAATTTAGGATGAAAATGAATCAGTTGATTGAAATTTTTTCAATACAGGTGTATACTGATCATAACCTACTTTTAGTGTAAGTGCTTACAATTGTAGAATACAAGAGTAAGATAATATAAAAGTGGTATAGTTAGAACATGTACGGTTATTATTTATTTATCAAAAAAGGAGTAAAAAAATGAATAGTGTATTATCTAATATTAAAAAAATGGGTATTGTTCCAGTTGTTAAATTGGACAATGTATCTGATGCAGAACCTTTAGCAAAAGCATTATGTGAAGGTGGATTACCTTGTGCAGAAGTTACATTTAGAACAGATGCAGCAGAAGAATCAATACGTATCATGACAACTAAATTTCCTCATATGTTAGTTGGTGCAGGTACTGTATTAACAACTGAACAAGTAGATAGAGCAATTGACGCTGGTGCTACCTTTATTGTAAGCCCAGGTTTAAATCCTAAAATTGTTAAATACTGTATTGAAAAAGGTATTCCTATCACTCCAGGCTGTTCTAATCCAAGTGATGTAGAAGTTGCAATTGAATTAGGTCTTGACGTTGTTAAATTCTTCCCAGCTGAAGCAGCAGGCGGACTTAACATGATTAAATCTATGGCAGCTCCTTATGTTAATATGAAATTCATGCCAACCGGTGGAATCAATGCGAAGAACATTAACAGTTATTTAGACTTCCCTAAGATTATTGCATGTGGTGGTAGCTGGATGGTAAGTGATGATCTTGTTAAAGCTGGACAATTTGATAAAATTAGAGATTTAACAAGAGAAGCAGTTAACCAAATGTTAGGATTCCAATTAGGACATGTTGGAATTAATGCTAAGAGCGAAGATGAAGCAGATGGCGTTGCATCTTCTTTTGAAAAATTATTTGGTTTCACTAAGAATGTTGGAAATAGCTCCATATTTGCAGGTACAGCAATTGAAGTTATGAAGACTCCTTATTTAGGTGATAATGGACATATTGCAATTCAAACTAATTATCTTGAAAGAGCAATTTATCATTTAGAAATGCAAGGATTTGAATTTGATATGGATACAGCAAAATATGATAACAAAGGTAACATGGTAGCTGTATACTTTAAAGCACAAGTTGGTGGATTTGCAGTTCACTTAGTACAAAAAAAATAAGCTTAGGCTATAATCCAAATAGGTAACTACGTATTTGTTTAGGAGGAACTATGAATTTACAACAAGTTGACAAAGAATTCGATGCTCTTGCCTTTGGTGAAATCTTATTAAGATTATCAGCACCAATGAATGAAAGAATGAATTCTGGCGCTGTATTCGAAAAAAGAGCAGGTGGAGCCGAATTAAATGTAGTATCTGGCATTTCCTTACTTGGTTTACGTACTGGTATTATCTCTAAATTACCAAAAAATGAGCTTGGAACTTATATTAAAAACAACATTCGTTTTTGTGGAGTTAGTGATGACTGGTTAATTTATGATGAATCAAAAGAAGCTAGACTTGGAATTTACTATTATGAACATGGAGTATTTCCAAGAAAGCCAACTGTAGTATATGATAGAAAATACGCATCCGTTAATACAATTAAGCCAGATGATATTCCTGACAATATCTATGGTTCCACAAGATTATTCCATACAAGTGGAATATCTTTAGCATTATCAGAGCAAACAAGAAACACTGCTGAGACTTTAATAAAGAATTTTAAAGCAGCTGGTGCTATGATTTCCTTTGATGTTAATTTCCGTGCGAATTTATGGACTGAGGAAGAAGCAAAAGAGTGTATCGAACGTATTCTTCCATATGTTGATATATTATTTATATCAGAAGAAACCTCTCGTCGTACCTTTGGTATGACAGGAGATTTAGTAGATATCCAAAAGGAATTTGCTAAGAAATATGATATAAGTGTAGTAGCATCTACGGAAAGAAAGATATTAAGTCCTAAGAAACATACCTTTGGTTCTACGATATATAGTGCTAAAGAAGATAAGACCTACCGTGAGGCACCATATGAAAACATTGAAGTAGTGGATCGTATTGGTAGTGGTGATGCTTATGTTTCTGGTGTCTTATATGGATTATTAACTTTTGATGATTGTGAAAAGGCACTAGAATATGGTAATGCATGTAGTACAGTGAAGAATACTATATTAGGTGATTTACCTTCATCCGATAAAAAAGAAATAGACCGTATCATTGAAGCACACAAAAATATTGGATATCAAAGTGAAATGAATCGTTAAACTAGGTTTATTATAATAATAGTTATATTTAATAAGAGTCTTTGTTATATAGATGAATTGTCTATGGAACAAGGGCTCTTGTTTTTTCCTTTTGAATTGTGTAGCTATTGAATCGTTCTAAACGCATATGTAAAAGTTGGTTTACATGAATACTATGACTGAAAACAGTAATTATATAGATAGGATGAAGAATATTATGTATAGGATATGATAAATTGATAATGTGTTAATTCCTATCCTATAATATAATTAGATAACGTTTCTATAGCTTATGATGTATATTAAGTATGTGAAATTAGGGATATCACAACTACTTAATAATATATGAAGTAGATGAGGAGGAGTAAAATATGAAACAAGTAATAATAATTCTTTTATTACTTCTTATGTCCACATCTTTAATGGGTTGTAAAAGGAAAGAAATATCAGACAAAACATTTAACGACTTCATTACAAAACTTGAGGATAAGGGGTATAAAGTTGATGCGAAGGATGTTGATAGGGATATACTAGCAGGTAAACGCAAATGGCTTATCCTTAATGATACTTATAATATAACAATTTATCTATATGAAAGTGGAGAGAAGATGGAAGAGGATGCTTCCTATATTGATAAATGGGGTTCGGGTTATAATAATGGAAAGACTGCTATCAATATAAGTTGGGTATCACTACCACACTTCTATAAGAAAGATAATATGATTGTTTTATATGTTGGTGAGAACACTAAAATAATAGCTGTAATTGAAGAAATTGTTGGAGAACAGTTTGCAGGTTATAAAGAAATGAATAATTAAGCGATTAGTTTTACTCAATACAAGTTTCTAATCATTTGCTTATTATGATTTTTGGTAGCTAAGTAAAGTTAATAAAATCGTGTATATTATTAGCAAAGAGAGGGAATTTATTTTATATAGATACAATTCTTCTTCATTCTCTATATGATATTTTTAGATAGGATAAATAGCTTGTTTTAGTATTGATTGTAGCAAGGGTGCATATGTATATAACTTCCTTGTTATCCTACAAATAAAAGTAAGTTGAAAGTTATAATAAGTTTATTTAAGTAGATAGTCTAATGGAATATAGAAAGTATGATAAGGAGGATTACTTAGTAAATTAAGTAGAAGAATAAGCAGATTACTTGCAAATAAGATAGCTTGAACTAAATAAAAGGGACAAGATGAAAAAAGTTTAAAAAAGGTGTTGACATAATAATTCTTAAGTGATATAATTCTCTTTGCTGACGCGATATTGAGTTAGAAAATATCTTACGAAAAAGCCGCGTTAAGCAATGTGAACCTTGATAATTGAACAATAAAACAACCCTGAAAATTCTAATAAAATTTTCATTCTATTTAATCCAAAAATAAAGCTTGCTTTATTTAGGACGAATAGTAAATAAACCAAAACAGTAAACGTTGAGAAATCAACGACGGAAATTAATGTTTGTTTTAGCTTTTAGTTAAAATAGCCAATGTTAATTCTGAAAAGATTAAACAACTTAGGTTAAGTTGTTTTGTTTGTGTCACAACCACAATAATTCGCGACGAAGTCGCTCATTACCGTGCCTGTGACCTTCTGAAATAAAACATCCAATCGTATCGGAAAGCAAGCTTTCCATACGTTGTCTATTTTATTTCACAAACAAAACCTAACGCTTAAATTTGAGAGTTTGATCCTGGCTCAGGATGAACGCTGGCGGCGTGCTTAACACATGCAAGTCGAACGGAGTTGTTTTAAGGAAGTTTTCGGATGGAATTAAAACAGCTTAGTGGCGGACGGGTGAGT
>JAFAEB010000060.1 GCA_023424235.1 Bacillota bacterium | reverse complement strand
TAACTTAATGGAGCAAGTATATGAAAGTAAAGAATACTGTCTTGATAAGCAAGTGGATTTATTATTAAAAGGATATTTAGAAGAAGAAGAAGAGTTAAAAATCGTAAGCGAGTTAGAAATGGAATATAATCTTAACCTAGTTAATTGTGCAGTGATAATTTGCTCAATCGATGATAGCATTAATTCCAGTGATAAAGAAAAGTTCATAAAAAAGCAGATCCTAGTAGATTTCATAAATAATAGTAATATGAACTTTCAAGTACGGTTTTACATAAATTTTGAGGAAATTATAGTTGGTATAATAAGTAAGGAAACTCATTTTAAAGAAGAAGAACTAATAAATTATGGCAAGCAAGTTCAACAATTAGTAAATGATGAATTAAAGATTAGTATATCAATTGGTATTAGTAAATTGTGTCAAGGTGCAAGCTTTATACCAGTATGTTATGAGCAAGCAAAATGCTCTATCAAACAAAGGATATTTCATGGAGCTAACCATATATCAATATATACGAGTCTTGAAGAAGGTAATTTTGAATTCTTTAAAATAAGCTTTAATCTTGAGGTATTAGAAAAGTTTTTACTTGAACAGAATAAAAAAAGTATATATAGAGAGTTAGACAATGTATTTATTGAATTTAAAAATCGTTATCTAAAAGAATATAATTATATCGATCATATGTGTTTAGAACTTTTATTTAATTTATCTAGATGGTGTCAAAAGTATCAAGTTCGCCTAGATAACATTATGAAAGAGCATAATCTATCATATCAAGATATTTACGACATGGAATTATTAGAAGATAAAAAGAATTATTTATATCAAATACTTCTTAGTCTTTCAGATAAGTTACAAAGTATGAAAGGTCATAATAATGAGCGTACACTTTTAGTTAATATGATTTTTGAAGTACTAGAGGAGGAATATGCTAATAATCTAATTTCATTAAACTATGTATCAGATAAGGTAAATAAAAATCCTGCCTATATTTCAAGAGTATTTAAAGAAATAACTGGTTTTAATTTTAGTGATTATTTGATAAAAAAGAGATTAGAAAAAGCAAAACTATTACTTGAGGATTATAAATTAAAGATTTATGAAATAGCAGAATTAACAGGTTATGTAGATCCTTCTAGTTTTATTAAATTATTTAAAAAACATTATGGTATGAGTCCGATGGAATATCGTTTGAATCATGGCAATGTAAAAGCAATGGAGTAATAACCTAAATGCTAAGAAAGGATTCCTGATTTTATGGCTGTTAAAATAAATGCTTTAAAAAGAACGAATAAAAATATTAAGAGTGATATTATGCTTGCTATTGTTATGGTAAATATACCCCTTTTAATTGTTATCACCTACTTTTTTATTCAAACTAATAGAACTATGCAAGAAAAATATGTTAAGACACTTGATTATAATACAAGAGAAATACAATCAAAAATTGATGATATTATTAGTAGTATCTATAATGTATCGGATACCTTTGCATTTGATCAACGTGTTTTAGCTGAGCTTGATAAAGTATATGGTGAAAACAAAAAAATTGAAAAAAGAGCTGCCATATTACGAATACGAAATAAGCTATTTGAAGGCTATAACTTACTACTAAAGAATGAGCAAATTGCTGCTATCTATTCCAGAAATTCAGGTGTGGTCGAACTTTTTAATATGATAGATCCCAATTGTGATAGCCAAGAAGTGATTGATCGACTTTCGAATATGAATATTGGTGATAAGACTAGGCTATCAAAATTCTTTTGGTACCCATTGCAAGAGAATTTTCTCAAAGAATCAAAATATAATGATTTACGTATGGACAAGGTTGTTATCGGAAGTCGAAAGATATTTTCAAATATGAAAGCAGGATATCCCTATATACATATTTTCACTCTGAAGGAATCGACTTTATACGATAAGTATGAGTTAATAGCAAATCAATTAGAAGGAGAAGTTTATATTATAAATGGAGAAGGAGATTTACTATCCTCATCCAATGAAGCTGCTGTAATGAATGGACGAATGGATGATAGATTACGCAATAAGGTATTATCATCTATAGAAAATAACTTTGTTTACACAGTAAATGATGTTAAGTATTTAGTAAATTTCTCTTATTCTGATGTGAATGATTGGAGAACGGTTTTACTTGTACCATCTAAAAATGCAGTACGTGATGTAAATGAGTTGTACGTAAAATTAGCATGGTTAATTGCTATCGCTACTTGTTCATATGTAATTATACTTTTACTCTTTTATACTAAATTTACAAAGCCTATTTCTATGTTAAATAAATCTATGAAAGAGGTATATAATGGCAACCTAAATGCCTATGTATCCATTAACAATAATAATGAGATTGGTAGGATGATACAGTATTATAACAATATGCTAGATAGTATTAATTATAATATTAATGAAAAACTCTTAATGGAAAAAAAGAAGAAGAAGCTAGAGATGGATGTATTAATGAATCAAATTAATCCACATTTTCTTTATAATACACTAGAAACCATTGTCTGGAAATGTGGTGAGGCCAATCGACCAGATATCGGTAGAATTGCTGCACATCTTGGTAGGATGTATCGTCTATCGATAAGTGATGGTAATCTTATGGTTAAGGTTTCTCTAGAAATAGAACATGTAATGGCATATATAAATATTCAAAAAGTCAGATACGAAGATAGCTTTCAATTTGAACTTCGTGCTGATATTAATAGGCTTCGTGATTTATATACGCTAAAGTTAATCTTACAACCAGTCGTGGAAAATAGTTTTCTATATGGGATGGAGGACTTAGACCATACAATGAAAGTTCGTATGACAGTTCGCATCTATGACGATTTTATCAAGATTATTGTAGTAGATAATGGGGTTGGAATGAGTAAAGAACGTCTAGCGGAAGTTAGAAGACAAATTGTATATGGTAAGGCCAAGGAAATAGATGAGCAAAAGTTAGTACGAAAAAGTACTGGAGTAGGCCTTCATAATGTATATGCAAGACTAAAGCTTTATTTTTCTATTGATAATGGTGTTAAAGTTTATAGTAAAAAGGGATTTGGAACAATGAGCGTGATTACCATACCAAACCTTGATTATAAAATATATGATAAATAGATGCATGGGATAAATATAACAGATAAACATAAAATGCCACCTATAGAAAAGGAGCATGAGTTTAGTTACAATAAGATTGTAATTAATACTAAATAGTTTATTGGAGGAGAAACAGTATGATTAGTAAAGCACTAAAAAGATGTTTAGCAGTTCTACTTGTAGCAACAACGCTAGTAGGATGCAGCGGTAAGGGAGCTACTACAAGTAATGAGTCAAAAAATGATGTTCAAAATGATACCAATACAACAAATGTTCAAAGCACAGATAATACATCAGATACGACAAAAGAAGAAGAAAATAAGAAACCTTATGAAGGTGTAGTTGTAAAATATGCAACTTCTGAAACTGCAGCAGAAGGTGCTGAAAACTTAGCACTTGTTGAAATGGTAAAAGAAAAAACTGGTATTGAAATTGAATTTACAATTATCCCAAATACCAATGCTGGAGAAGTAGATAAAGCACTTGTTAGCTTATTAGCTGGTGACTCTTTTGATATTCTATATGGAACAAACCAAAAATTAAAAACATATTACAATGCAAATTTATTAACTCCACTTGATGAGATGGCTAAGAGTACATCATATGATATGGCTAATATCTATGGAGATAGTTTAGCAATCTATGATGATGGTAAAACTTATGCTCTACCAGCATTTAATGATATCTGGTTAACCTTCTATAATAAAAAGATATTTGATGCAGCTGGTGTACCATATCCATCTAGCGAAGGTTGGACATGGGAAAAATATATAGAAACAGCTAAATTATTAACGAAAGCGAATGAAGATGTATGGGGCTCTTTCATGCTAGATTATGATAACTATAACTATATGTATGCATTACAAAAAGGTGCAACTCCATTTAAAGCTGACGGT
>JAFAEB010000319.1 GCA_023424235.1 Bacillota bacterium | reverse complement strand
CGAACACTCGATTACCCATTATATAGACCTTGTTTTTCTGGGGTTTACAAGTTCATAATATAACACAGAGGTAAAAAAAAATCAACCTATACAATTAATTTTTAGATGGTTTTATAAGGAAAGTATGGTATAGTAATTTTATTAATTAAATGTTTTATATTGAATTTCTAAGGAACACAAATTCAAGTGTATATATTGACATTAAATGGTTTTATGTTATGATAATGATATCAAATAATACTGTTTTATTGTTAGCTTAAAATAATATAGAAGGAGGAGCCTACATATGCCTACAAAGACTATAACGAAAGACTCAGCAGTTGAAGATATTAAGTGGCTACAAGAGAAACTAAATATGGTATTAACAGGAGAGAGCTTTGTTCCCCTTACTGTTTCTGGTGTATTTGATAATAAGACTAGAATTGCAGTTCTTATATATTGGGAAAAGCTTGGTTGGAATAAAGATGGTAAGGATACTGGTTGGAAAGCTGGAAAGAAAACCATTCGTGCCTTAGAAGAAGGCAAAATGTAATTAGTGGTGCTATTGCATTATGCAAGTCATAAGCGATGGCACTTCTTACTTTATTTTAGAAAAAGGTTATTTCAATGAATAAGCGAAATATGTGAGTACCGATAGATAAGTAATAAAAGTGAAATAAGTGAATTCATGTAGATGAAACTTATGTGTATCAAGATATTAATTAAACCAACAGTGTTAGAAAGAAGGAAGTATGAAAGTAGGAATTATAACAGGAGCCTCCTCGGGACTTGGAAGAGAGTTTGCTCTTATGGCTAATAAATATTACAAAGACATAGAGGAACTATGGTTGATTGCAAGAAGAGGTGACAGACTAGAGGAACTAAAAAATCAAATAGCCATACCAATTCGTGTTATTCAATTAGATTTATTAAAAGATGACTCTGTCTATCGCTTAAAAGAAATCTTAAAAAAAGAAAAACCCAATGTAAGATTATTAGTAAATGCAGCAGGCTATGGTAAGATAGGTAAGGTTTCTTGTGTAAACCTCTTAGAAGAGACGGGAATGGTAAGACTTAATTGTGAAGGCTTAATTGCCGTTACCCATGTGGTATTACCATATATAAAAAGAGGTGGTAAGATTATTCAGTTTGCTTCTGCCGCTGCCTTTATGCCCCAGCCTAATTTTTCAATCTATGCAGCAACGAAGGCCTTTGTATTAAGTTATTCAAGAGGACTTCAAGAAGAATTACGGTCAAGAGATATTACAGTAACAGCCGTATGTCCTGGTCCAGTTCGTACTGAATTCTTTCAAGTGGCTAATACTGGTGTAAAGATTCCTATGATGAAAAGTTTAGCAATGGCAGATGCAAAAGACGTAGTAAAGCTTGCTATAAAGGATAACATAAATGGTAAAACGGTCTCCACTTATGGTATACTAATGAAAACACTTCGTATTATAACGAAAGTTCTACCACATTCCATTATACTAAAAGGGATGTCTTACATGAAATAATCTATGTTGGAGTATAATATGAAGAATCTAAAAGATAGAGCAAATCAATTAAAAATAGACATACCTGCAGTATGTATTGCTTTAACAAAAAAAGAAACACCATGGTATGGTAAGGTTTTAGCTGCAATTACTGTATGCTATGCATTTTCTCCTATTGATCTTATACCGGATTTTATACCTGTGTTAGGGTATTTAGATGACATTATTTTATTACCCATGTTTATTGCACTTACCATAAAGACTATACCTAAGGAGGTATTCTTAAATTGTAAGGAAGAGGCTAAGGGATATCTTCAGAGTAAAAAGTCCATATGGTATTCTATTCCTATCATTCTAATATGGTGTATTTTACTGGTTTTACTACTTTCTTTGATTATAAAGTAATAAAACAATACTCTTGTTATCTCCTAGTCTATAGTAAAAGTTAAAATTAATAAAAGGCTCCCTTACTTAATTTAATTAATTAAGTACAGGAGCCTTACTAGTATATGAATGTAACATCATAAAATAAATATCAGTCAAAAATAATAATAGCACATAATACGAATACCTATCAACTATCAGAATCAATGACGGTATAATCCTTAAATTAATACTATAATATCCTTTCAGCTTATAATATATCTAACCATACCTTTACTGCTGTAGCAAGAATTAGAACAGCTAGAATGTTTTTTAGTATCTTAGCATTCACTTTCTTACCAAAGGCAGCACCTAATGGAGAAGCAATCAGGCTTGCGACTACCATGATTACTGCAGGATATAAATCAACCTGACCTGTGGTAATCTTCCCGAACATAGAGCCAATGGAAGAGATAAATGTAATAGCTAGTGATGAAGCGATCGTCATACGGGTAGGAATCTTTAGTACGACAAGCATAATTGGAACTAATAAAAATGCACCAGCAGCACCAACAATACCTGAACCAATACCTACTATAAATGCAAGAGTTGCAGCTAGAAGTTCATTAAATTTAACCTCGCCATTTGAAGTGTCTTCTACTTCTTTTTTTGGTAAAAACATCATGATAGAAGCAATTAAAGCAAGTACACCGTAAATGATATTAATACTACCTTCTGATAAAAACTTAGAGCTATAACTTCCTATAAGACTACCAAGTAAAATACTTGTACCCATATAAGCAATTAATTTTTTATTTAAATAACCACCTTTTCGGTAGACCATAATACCACCGATTGTGGCAAAGAATACTTGTACTGCACTAATTCCAGATACTTCATGTGCACTAAAGGCCGCTAAGCCAAATAGAGGTGGTATATATAAAAGCATCGGATATTTAATTATGGAACCACCGATTCCAAGCATTCCTGATATATAAGATCCGATAAAACCAATTAAAAATATTGTTATAATATATGAAAAATCCATGTTGTCCTCCTTAATAAAATGGTAATTGCAAAACTCTATAAATAACGAATAGAGGTGGAATTTATATAATTCCGAATCGTAAGTAAAGCGAGTTCTCCCTTAATCGAGAGGAGTGTTGAAGCAACGTGTATACAAGTAAGGGATTCGGATTAATTGTTGCTCTAATGAAAGTATATAGGTTTTGTAATTAGCTTAAATAGTAAAGGGACCTATGAAAGGCCCCTTTTGAATTATCTTACAGCACACCTGTTAGGGCCTATCTCCATTTCTCTTTGTCTATCTTCATCCGGAGTAATTTTACCCATATTGGTCTGTCTAATATCCTTATAGTCATTTGGTTGAGGAGGTAGGTTCTTTGTAACGATATTCTTAAATTCCTCTTCATCCTCTATATTTAGACCATGATTTTTTTCAAAAAGTTCACCAAGCTTCTTAGCAACCGTTCCATCGTCATTAAGTTCTTCTACTATCATAAAGTGAGCAGGAAGAACTAGTAGGTCGTAGGAGAGTTCTCTATATTTTTTGTATAAGCTTTCTCTTAAGTCTCCTACCCAATCTTCTGCAAGACCAGCAAGATCCGGTCTTCCGATGGAATCAATAAACAGTATGTCACCTGTTAGTAAATAGCCGTCATCAATAATAAAGGAAGTTGAGCCTATGGTGTGACCTGGTGAATATAAAGCATGAACCTTAACTGCGCTGTTACCAACTACAACTTCTACACCATCTTCTAATGGACTGTAGCTAAATGTAACTTCTTCGGCATCCTTTGGAGGAAGGTAATAGTTTGCTCCTGCTTTTTCTGCAATATGGCGTCCACCAGAAATATGGTCTGCATGAAGATGGGTATCAAAAACATTTGTTATTTTAACACCTTTTGATTTCGCAAAATCAAGGTAAGTATCAACAAATCTTGTAGCATCAATGATAACTGCTTCTCCACCAGAAATAATCATGTAGGAAAGACATCCTTTACCGATACGTACAAACTGATAAAGTTCTCCACCATCTTTTAAATCTGAAACTTTTACAGGCTCTAAATATTCGCTGTAGCTTTTCATTCCACCTTCAAGATATGAGGCTTTAAATCCAGCTTCATCAAGCATTTCTGCTACCATGACAGAAGACCCTTCTTTCGCACACACAACTAAGAGTTCTTCATTCTTAGGAAGCTTATCAGCTATACTATCAATTCCATCTAAAAGTTCAAAATATGGAACATTAAGATGGGAGAAATTAATACCTTCTATTTTCCAATCTTTAAATTCATTATTATTTCTAACATCTAATATAAATAATTTCTCTTTATTAAAAACTTTTTGTGTTATTTCTTTTGCATTTACTTTTCTTATACTCATAATGAATATACCTCCCTGGGTATTATTTTATTAAAAAAAATTAATTAGTTACTTAATTTATATTTGAATTCTTGTCATTTAGAAACTTAAAGTGATATCTGCATTCTTAGCGAATTCCAAGAAAGTTACAGCACCACCAACTTGTATGTCATCAAATAAGTCTTCTTTTCTTATTCTCATAACATCCATAGTCATTTGACAAGCAATAAAGGTTACACCCATTTCCTGTGCCATAGATGCAAGCTCTTCTACAGAAGGCACATTGGCATTTTTAAATCCTTCTTCAAGTTGTTCCATGCCTTGTGGCATTACAACATTCTTAATACCTTGTTTATGAATTAGATTAAGTCCTTCAAAGGTGAAGAATACGGTAACCTCCATATCGGTTGCTGCTGCAGCATTTGCAATATTAAAAACCTTATATGCATTAAATATATCTCCATTACTTGCTATTATAGCTACTTTTTTACTCATTTTAATTTCCTCCATAGAATCTATATTGTTATATCGTGTTCACTTATTGTTATATCGTGTTTACTTATTGTTATATCGTGTTTACTTATTGTTATAACATGTTTATTTTTCTTATAGACATGTTTAAATTTATATATATTAAATCCTTTATTATTTTTTCATTTACTGTTATATATAAACATGCACCATTTGTACTTAAAAATGTATTGTCAAAATTATATTAATACATGCTTTCGTTATTAAATAGTACCTGATATTTTCATAATCATATATCATATCTAATTATTAATTTTATATCATATACATAGAAGATAAATTTACTTAATTCCTTCTAAATCTCCAGTCCAATTGCTCATTCCAGGAATAACATTAATTACTTTATTAAAACCATTTTGGGAAAGCTTTTGGCAGGCTAAGTCGCTTCTATGCCCAGTTCTACAAATAACATATACTTCCTTATCTTTTGCTAAACTACTAAGTTTATCTTCTAATACACCAATTGGTAAGGATACAGCACCAGGTATATGAGCAAAGACATACTCTGCTTCTTCTCTTACATCTATAATCTGTATATCTTCTTTATCAGCTAACTTTTTTATAAGTTCCTCATTTGTTGCAGTAACAGGATGTTTTTTCTCTAGTACTTCATCGGAAGATGATTTTCTAAGATAGTGTTTATATACACCTTCTTCAAAAAGACTTCCTAAATACTGATGACCTGTGCTATCTGCCCAAGCTTTAATATCAGCCATAGACCCTTTATCTGTAGCTTCTAGTAAAACCACCTGCCCTGCTTCTAATTGTGCGATTCCTTTCTTAAGTTTAACGATTGGCATAGGGCAGGATAGCCCATTCGCATCTATTGTTAAATCAACCTTTATGTTATCCATCTGTATTGTCCTCCTAATATGATTCATTGTTTTGCCTATTACCTATATAGTTACTTCCTTTTGACTTTACCTTTCCAGGTCATCATTCCACCCTTCATATTTACTGCGTGGAAGCCTTTTTGCTCTAAAAATTGTACTGCTTGAGAACTTCTTCCGCCTGAACGGCATACCATAATATATTCTTTTTCTTTGTCTAATTCTAAATATCTAGCAGGTATTGCGTTTAGTGGGATATGGGTAGCTTGTGGTATCATTCCTTCTGCTACTTCGTCTACTTCTCTAACATCAATAATATTTAGTTCATATCCATCATTTATTAATTTTTCTACTTCTAAAGCTGATAGCTCTTTCATTGTTGTTTCCTCCTGATTCTTAATATTATCTCCAAGCGCTCATTCCGCCTTTTACATTAATAATTTCTTTAAATCCTTTTTTCTTAAGAAGTTTAGCTGCATTACTACTTCTCATTCCACTCTGGCATATGACAACCACAGGCTTATCTTTATTTAAGGAAGTTATCTTTTCGGATAACTCATTAAGTGGAATGTTCTTAAAGCCTTTGATTTTACGTTGGCTAAATTCTCCAGGTGTTCTTACATCGATAAACTGTTTATTGTTATCTTGTAGTAAATTTATAAGTTCTGTGGTAGTAATCTGAGTAATTCCCTTAGTAGGTATAAACCTTAAAACAAAGAATAATATTACAGCTGCTAAAAGAATATAATCCATAATTTCCATATTTCAATACGCTCCTTATCAATTTGTTATACCCTATGGGGTATTAAATCTTTAAAAAAAATTATCTACTTTTTATCAAAAGATTTACAGCATCTTCGATAAGCTTTTGTTTGTCATTTGTTTCTCCATCTATAACACACTTAACAAGATTTTCACTAACGATAAGACCGATTGACTTATCAATAGCGGAACGGACTGCAGAAAGCTGAGTTATAACATCTCTACATTCCTTTTCTTCCTCCATCATACGAATTACACCTCTAAGTTGACCTTCAACTCTTTTTATGCGGTTCATCATCTGTTGGTCATATTTCATATACATCACCCCTACCTACTCTGTATCGTATTTTTTCTCTTTCTTTTTTAATGACATTGTATACGGCCTAGGGTATATTGTCAATGTTTATTTTATAAGTAGTTTTCTTTCACATCCTTTCTATTTATATAAGTTTTATTTCTAAGTTAATGTTATTTTACTTTATAGTTTGCCTCTACATATAATGTAATCTGTTTTATATGTTAATCACATTATATACCCCATAGGGTATTATGTCAATAAGCTTTTTTATAAATTTTAATAGAAATTTTTGGATTAACATTTGAAGTTAACGGATGCAAAAATGACCATATGTCTCTTTTTATTCGTATGGATTTTATACTTTTAACTATAGGAGGAGGGCCTACAAGTTATAAATTATTACTAGGAATGTCATGAAATCTTAATAAAGGCTTAAAACAAAAAACATAGTATAATTAAAAAAGTTATGATATAGTATACCTAATCTTGTTCCTATGTATTTTTTATTATTTTCTTAGGTTATAAGATAAATATAGTAGTGTTATGGGAGGGATGATATGAAATTTATACATATAGCAGATGTTCATCTTGGTGCAAAACCAGACCGACTATTTAAATGGAGTGATGAAAGAAAGAAGGAGCGATATGATTCTTTTCACACGATTATTAAGAAATGTAATGAGTTAGATATAGATTTGTTATTGATAGCTGGTGATTTATTCAGCAAACAACCTTTAATTCGAGAGTTAAAAGAAGTTAATTATTTATTTTCAACTTTAGGAAAAACAAAAGTGTTATTAATTGCTGGTAATCATGATTTTATTGGATTACGTTCCAACTATACGAACTTTAAATGGAATGACAATGTACATTTTTTTTATGAAGAAGAATTTACAAGTATATATATAGAAGAGTTAAATACAGAAGTCTATGGTTTTAGCTATCATAGCCGAGAATTACATGAAGCAAAATTTCATTCCATAAAGCCTGGTCATAAAGATAGAATTAACATTCTTTTGGTTCATGGTGGAAGTGTGAATCATTCTCCTATGGATAAGGCAAAAATGTTAGAAAGTGATTTCGATTATATCGCTATGGGACATATACATAGACCACAGATTTTTGAGAATAAGATGGCATATTCAGGATCTCTTGAACCTATGGATAAAACGGAGCTTGGACCAAGAGGCTATATTGTAGGGGAAATCACAAGGGAGTATGATAGAAAAAGAGTAGATTTAGAATTTGTCGTAAGTGCATTAAGACAATATAAAAAGATAGAAATCGAAGTAAATAAGGATACCACCATGGGTAATCTTTTGGATATGGTCTATGATCGCATTGAAAAAGAAGGTAATCATGATATCTATGTTGTAGATGTAATAGGAAAAAGAGACGCGGAAGTTTTATTTCTTTTAAATAATCTATATGAAGTAGGAAATGTAATTGAAGTGAACGATTATACGGAGCCAGATTATGACTTTAATGAGTTATATAAGGATAACAGAGATAATATTATAGGTTATTATATTAAAGAAATTGAAACCTTCAAAAGCGACCAAGAGGAACTTACTAAGAGAGCACTGTACTTAGGATTAGAAGCCCTTTTAGGTGCCAAAAATTAGGGGGAGGAGATTTCTAATGGTTATAAAAAGACTTAATCTTAAGAATTTTGGGAAGTTTCATGATAGAGTAATTACTTTCGAAGATGGAATGAATGTTATATATGGGGAAAATGAAAAGGGTAAATCTACAATTCATACTTTTATTCAAGGTATGCTATTTGGAATTGACAAACCTCGTGGCAAAGCAAGCAAAGAAGACCCTTATGTTAAATATGAACCATGGGATACTCCTGGTCTTTATAACGGTAGTATGGATCTTTTAATAGAGGGTAATGTTTATAGGTTGCAGCGTAATTTCAACCGTTTTCAAAAGAGCTTTACCATTACAAATCTTGAAACAGGAAGAGAAATATCCAGTGAGCTCTATGAAACATTACTGAATGGTCTAACGGAAAGCAGTTATAAGAATACCATAAGTATTAGCCAGTTAAAGGCAAAAACAGAAAAAGAATTAGCGGAAGAGTTACGCAATTATATTACAAATTTATCTTTAACAAAAACTACAATCGATGTTGGAAGTGCAATTGCTTTATTAAAAGCCAAGAAAAAGGCCATAGAATCTAGAAAATTAGAGGAAGAGATAAGGGATTTAGAAAATAAAATTAAAGAGAATTATAGAATCGAAGATAAAATTGATGAACTTACCATAAGTAAAAATAAAATCGTAAAAGATCTAGAGGGTATAAGGGAAGCGTTAATAGAAATAAAACATCATAGAAATAAAGATGCAGAAAAAGCCTATGATAAATTAGCAATTATGCTAGAACGATATAGGAACTATGTAGAGGATAGCAATAAAAGAAAAGAGTTAGAAAGTAAGCTTACTAATATAGAAAGAGAAATTGAAGAATTAGAAATTAATTATATTAATCCATTACCCCTAGGACAGGGAATTGAGGAGATAAAAGGAATTAATAAAGAACTTACACAAGCCCAGAAAGAGTTAACAATATCAAATCAAAAGATAAAAGAAATAGAAAATAAGTCCAAAAAACAAGAAAGCTTTCTTCTAATCCCTATTAGTATGCTATTTTTAAGTATTCTATTGATCACTCAGAAGCTTATGGTGTTAGGTGGAGGTTTTGTAGTTGTAACGATTCTATGCAGTTATTTTTATTTATACTTACGTAAAAAAAATAAGTCCTTACTAAAGGAAGTGTTAAAATTCGATGAAAGTCTACGTATGGAAGAGAATAAGCTACAAACTTTACGGACAGAAGTATTTAAAAAATTTCATGTAGCAAATGAATTGGAGTTACAAAAAAAATATGATCGAACTCTTCTTTGGGATACCACTTATGAATTAAAGGAAAAGATGCGAAGAACTTATGTTAATGAGTTAAAACAAATGGAGGAAGATAGTATTTGTTTTAGGAATGGTTTCATTCAATATGTAAAAACCATAGGGTTTACGAAAGATATTACTGATTTTAATGCCTCTGTGCTAGAGGATGTAGAGGAATATGTAAGACAATGTAAAGCCAGAGAAGAGAAGGAGACCATAGACTTACAAGAACGTTATGAATCATATCAACAAGAGTTATCTAGGATTAATTTTACTCTAGAATCTTATATAGATAATGAAGAAGAACTACTATTTTATGAAGAAAAGATAAAAGACCTATATAAAGAACAAAAAGAAGAAGAGTTAACACGAAAAGCACTTGATCTTGCGATAAGTTCGATGGATCGAATCTCAATGGATATTCATGATGGTTTTGGTCATGAGTTAAATACTTTAGTATCGAACTTAATTTGTAACATTACAAATGGAAAGTATAGCAAGGTTAAAATTGATGATAAACTAGGTATAAAGATAAGCCATAAGGATGAGTTATATGATATATCAAAATTAAGTGTTGGAACTATGGAACAATTATATTTATCACTAAGGCTGGCTGTTACTGAAATTATGTTTAAGGACCAATCCATGCCAATAATATTAGATGATAGTTTTGCTTATTATGATGATAATAGAACGAAACATGCGCTTCATACGATTCATAAGAATCAATCCGGCCAAGTAATATTATTTACTTGTCATAAGAGAGAAAGAGAATTGTTAGATGAGCAAATGATTCCATATCATTATGTAAGCTTATAATCGTTAGGAGTAATATGAGTAATATAAGAAGTAATACAAGTAATCAAAGTAGCAATAAACAAAGAGCAAATAATAGCAGTGGAAGTAGTCCACGAAAGGAGAGTCAAAGTTCTAGTAACAGAGCTGGATCAAATCAAAAGACTAGGAATAATAAGTCTAAGGATAATGGAAAGAGACAAAGCAGCAATAGAATGAAAAAGAAACCTTCCAAAAGAGCTAGAAAGGTAAAAAGAGGGTTTGTATTAGCGAGTTTAACTACCTTGCTAGTAATATCCCTAACATGTTTAGCGATTGCCTTAGTATTTTACTTTAAATATGGAAGAGAACTAACGAATTATCAAATAGCAGCAAAAGAGATGGTTACAAACTCTACGAAAGATACCTTTAGACAAGCAGAAACGAGTTTAGTCTATGATGGGGATGGTAAATTGTTATCAGTCTTAAAAGGTGAAAAGGATGTCTATTATGTTACAAGTGATAATATTCCTGACCTTATAAAAGATGCAATGATATCAATTGAAGATAAGAAATTCAAAAGCCATGTTGGTGTGGATTTAAAAGCAAATGTTAGGGCAGTAGTAGCACTTATTAAAAATAAAGGAGAAGTTACTCAAGGTGCTAGTACCATAACACAACAGCTTGCAAGAAACATATTTTTAACACACGAAGTTAGCTTTGAACGTAAATTTAAAGAAATCTTTATTGCTATGGAATTAGAAAGAAAGTACTCAAAAGACTTAATTTTAGAATTTTACTTAAATAATATCTACTTTGCCAATGGCTATTATGGAATTGAAGCTGCAAGTAGAGGATATTTTGGTAAGGGGGTTAGTGATTTAAGCTTAGGTGAAATAACCTTCCTATGTGCAGATCCTAATAATCCAACCGTGTACAATCCTAGAACCAATAAAGATAATACCTTAAAACGTAGTGAGCGTATATTAAAGCAAATGCTACAGGATAAAATTATAACAAATGATGAGTTTGAAGAAGCAAAATCAGAAAAAATTAAGTTAAAAAAGCAATCTTTAGAGAAGCAAAATTATGTTGAAACTTTTGTATTCTATAGTGCTACAAGAGCTTTAATGGAAAAGGAAGGCTTTGTATTTTTAAATCAATTTACAAGCATTGAAGAGGAAGAGGAGTATACGAAGAGATATCAAGAGCTTTATAATAATATTCAACGTTCCTTATATTATGGTGGCTATCGAATTTATACATCCATCGATATGAATAAGCAAGAAGAGCTACAAGAAGCGGTAGATACTACATTAAAAGACTTTACAGATGTAGGAAGTGACGGGATTTATGAATTACAAAGTGGTGCAGTCTCCATTGACAATAAAACAGGAAGAGTGGTAGCTATTGTTGGTGGTAGATACCAAGATACCGTAGGCTATACTCTTAATAGAGCTTATCAAAGTTTTAGGCAACCAGGTAGTGCAATTAAACCGCTTATTGTATATACCCCAGCATTTGAGAAAGGCTATTATCCAGATGATATTGTGGTAGATGAGAAGTTTAAGGGAGGGCCATCGAATGCTAACAATGTATATTCCGGTAATATAACAATTGAAAAAGCAGTTGAAGTATCAAAGAATACAATTGCATGGAAGCTATTTGAAGAGCTTACACCTAAGGTTGGTTTGTCCTATCTTTTAAATATGAACTTTACCAAGATTGATAAAAATGATTATTATCCTGCTATTTCACTTGGAGGCTTCACAGTAGGTGTTAGCCCTCTAGAAATTACTTCCGCATATGCAGCACTTGCCAATGATGGCTTATACCGTGACCCAACATGTATTATAGAAATCAAAGATTCAAGTGGCAAGGTTATTGTAGATAGTGAGATTGTTGAAAAAAGAGTATATGAGACAAATGCAACTCGAATGATGACTCGTGTTTTACAAACGGTAATGAAAAGTGGAACAGGAAAGAATCTAAACTTAAAAAATATGACAAGTGCAGGCAAAACTGGTACAACAAATGATAAAAAAGATGGTTGGTTTGTTGGATATACCCCTTATTACAC
>JAFAEB010000266.1 GCA_023424235.1 Bacillota bacterium | reverse complement strand
ATAAGTATCTAATGTAAATCCAAGTTCATCTGCTGCAAAAGAATCCATAAGATACTCAATTAGGTAACGTCCGTTCACTTTTTCAAACTCAAAGCTATGATTATGATACATTAATAGCATGCCTGCTTCTTTAATTTTTTTTGCAGGTTCCATAAAATCATCCGCAAAATGGGAAATCCATTCCGGATTCCTGTATTTTTCCGGCATAGAACCAATACCTATGTATTTACAGTTCATCACTTTATGTTCTTCAATTAAATTATCCGTATCATTTAAAATACGATTCACATCGCTATGTGTTAACACGATGCTAAGACCATGTTTATCACACAATTCTTTTGCTATCTTTGGAGTTATATCTTTTCCAATTGCAGACAACTGAACTGTTTTATAGCCTATTTTTGCAATCTCACCAAGTGTAAAATCAAAGTCCTTAACCGTTTGAGTATACGCCCGAACCGTATACATTTGTGCTCCTAATATCATATTTTAAAACCCCTTTCTAATAATTGCCATATTTTATATGTATTATTATAGCATACTGCTTCTTTTTTCCCATTGCTAAAGAGTACTATGACATTGCAAATATCACCCTAATATAGTATAGTAAAGATAAATAATTATAAGGATTAGTATGTCAAAAGCCATATTTATTTTATCCGAGGCAATTTGCACAAAGTCAAAAGACTCTTGCTTCGATTTCAATGCATAAGATGTTCTAATTCTTTCATAGTTTGCGTTAGACATAGCAAAAGACAGATAACTCGCTACGCTCAAACAGATCTGTCTTTCCATATAACACAAATTATGAAAGCAAAGAACATCTAACACATTTTTATAGGTGCAATCGTTCTTTTGTTTTGTACAAATCGCCAGTGTTATGTTATAATAAGGCTTTTGACACTTGAATCATATATAGGTAATTGCGAAACTTAATAATTGATTATATATGAGAAATTACTTATACAATTCCGATGGGAAATATAAGGTGAGGAGAAAAGAAACATGCCATCCTATGCAAAGCTAAATAACAAAGCGATTAATTTTAATTACTCCTCTAGTAATGAGGTGACTGGGGAATTTAATATACACTCTCACAGTATTTTTGAGGTTTATTATTTTATCGAGGGGGATGTAGATTATCTGGTGGAAGGTAAGCAATATCGCCCTACTCCTTATAGCCTTCTTTTGTTATCCCCTCATGTATTTCACGGTGTTCGTGTCAATTCAGAAAAGAATTACAGACGTTATGTCCTTCACTTTCATCCAGACATAATTAATTTAGATTATCGTTCCCTTCTTCTTTCCGCATTTCCAAGTACTAAGAAGTATTCCAATCGAGAAGTATATTATGAAAATACTAGCCAATTTAAGCTACATCCTTTTTTTGAAGCATTGTCAGATTGTAGTAAACAGCCAGATGAAGTTGCTGCTAAATTATTTCCTATTTATATCGAAGCGCTGCTTTCTCAATTAACAATTATGTGTCGCACCTTGCAACCAGTTGAAAATGGTAAAACCATTTCACAAACTATTAGTAATGTGATTACCTATCTGAATGAAAACCTAAATGAGCGAATTACCCTAGATGATCTTTCTGAACACTTTTACATCAGTAAGAACTATTTAAATCGTGCTTTTCGAAAAGCAACTGGAACCACTGTCCTTGATTATCTTATATATAAACGTGTCATTTACGCACAACAGCTTCTCCTGAATGGTTATACAGCTTCTGAAGCAGCAATACGCTCAGGCTTTAGTGATTATTCCTCCTTTTTTCGTGCTTATCAAAAAATAACAGGACATTCACCACATATCGATATGAGAAAATAATGCTAGCGCACCCTTTCTAAGTATTAGAGTGTATGGTTTATGTATTTTACCATTGTAAAAAACATAAACCATACGATGTATAACAAATATAAATGTACTAAATAAATAACATAGGAATATCATGGAAACTTATTAAAATAAATAAATCTGTGGAAGCAAAATGAGCTATATTTACAAGAGAGATGGTGTTGCAGGATTTGCATTTGAGTTGGAGAGATTGGTATTTATAACTTATGACTGATTTATGACAATCAATAGGATTGGATATAATTGTATTACCTATAATAAATGTTAAATGCTATTAGATAAGTCGATTATATCAATTGGACTTATTTAATAGCATTTTAAATAGTGGCTCTTTGTCTTGACAAGCTTCAATAACCTGTCATCCTCTTACTATTTATGCTAAAAATTCAAAAAAGCACCTTCCTACTTATCATAGGAAGAGTGCCCTAATCTCTTACTAAATATATATTTGTATAAAGCAAAACCTACCGAATTAATGTACCAAGCTCTACATCATCTAGAACATAAGCAGAGCTCTTATTCCCTCGTAAACTGTTAAAAGCATAACAATTCTAACAATCCATTTCCTCTATCTAGCCAACTCGTAATACAAGCCTTTCTTAGCCATCAGCTCTTCATGAGTTCCTTCTTCCGCAATTCCCTTGTTACTAATGAATAAAATACGGTCTGAGTTACGAATGGTGGATAATCTATGAGCTACAATAAAGGCTGTCTTATCCTTAATTAAGATATCCAAAGCTTCTTCCATGTATATCTCTGTTTCTGTGTCTATTGCACTGGTTGCCTCATCTAATATAATGACAGACGGGTTCTTTAGTACGATTCGAGCAAAGCTGATTAACTGCTTTTCTCCGGCTGATAAACCACTTCCCTGTTCTTCTAACACTTGGTAATATCCATCCTTTAGTCTCTGGATGAACTTATCTGCAAATATGAGCTTTGCTGCTGCAATGCATTCCTCATCCGTAGCATCCCATTTGCCATAGCGAATATTATCCATGACAGTTCCTTTAAATATAAATGGATCCTGCATCAACACACCAACTTCTTTACGTAAAGATGTAAGACTAACATCTCTTACATCAATTCCATCAATGGTTACACTACCAACCTTTACATCATAGAACCTAGTCAGCATATTGATTACTGTGGTCTTACCTGCTCCCGTTGGTCCTACTAGGGCAATGGTCTCACCCTGTTTCACATGAAGGTTAAAATGCTCTAAGATATTTACACCTTTTTCATAGGCAAAAGTTACATCATTAAAGTCAATGTCGCCACGTACACCCTCTAGAACGATTGCATTTTCCTTATCCTTAATCTCTAAAGGATAATCGATGGTATCAAACACCTGATCAAGATTAGAGCTTACCTGTGCAAGATCCTGGATTATGGTAGATATCTGTGACAAGGGCTCTTGGAAAGAACTCATGTATGTAGTAAAGGTTATAACCATACCTGCTGTAATTAAATCATTCCCTGCTAAAATCATAGCCAAGGCTACACCATAGATAGATAAGGTACCAAAATGCCAGAAGGTCTGTACTATAGGGTGATTAAGTCTTGAATACTTCGTAATGGTCCACCATACATCTACACTTTCTTCATGGACCTGTTTATAGATTCCTATATTCGTATCAACACGGTTGTAATTCTTTACAATCTGCTCTCCCATAATCGATTCTACAAGAAATGCAGTTCGATTGGAGTTTTTTAAGCGTAGCTTGGTGTACATTTTTCTTAAAAGAGAACGAAGCATAAATATGATTATCATCATGGGAACGATGGTAAGATATACAATTAAGGTAAGTGTTGGGCTTAAAGAGAGCATAAATACAGTAACCACCACAAGCTTTACGATATAAATTGCAAACATCATAACATGATTGGAGAAAAAGTCAGCCAAAGCATTAATATACTCTGTCGCACGAACAACAATCTTACCAGCTGGACGATTATCAAAATAGTCAAAAGATAATTTCTGCAGTCTCTCGAATATATCAGTACGAATCTGCGTAATAATCTTAATTCCCACTTTACCCATACTTCTTGCCTGGATAAAGCTAGACAGTATCTCCACCGCTGCAAGTAAAATTAAGCCTACTCCCACAAGTACCAGCTGCTTATAATCCTCTTCTACCACAACTTCATCAACGATAAGCTTTAAAAGCCTTGGTGGGTATAAGGATACTACAGATGCAACAAGCATCATACTGCTTACTAAAATCAAAAGCTTTTTGTAAGGTAGAATATATTGCATCGTTCTACCTAACTGCTTTATATCTATCTTCTTTTCAATCTTTTCGTCTTCGAAAAAGGTATTACGTTTAGCCATGAATCTCACCTCCTGTACCATAAAGATTGTCGTAGTAGCTACTAGCCTGCTGCTCTACTTGCACCTTATAGACATGAGCAAAGCTTCCCGAAAGAGCCATCAGCTCTTTAAAGCTTCCTCTTTCTGTAATTTCTCCATCCTTCATATATAGAATTTCATCGCAATCAACAACAGATGAGAATCTGTGGGCAGTTATAATCAATGTCTTTTCCGAGAAATTTTCGCGAATTTCTTGAAGCAAAATACGTTCTGTATTTACATCCAAAGCACTGGTTGAATCGTCTAAAACAAAAATTGGTGCATTCTTATGGAAGGCTCTAGCAATAGATACCCTCTGTTTCTGTCCACCAGAAATACCAAGACCTCTCTCTCCGATGATTGTTTTATAACGCTCTGTCAAAGCATCAATAAATTTATTAGCCTGGGCATGGGTAGCTGCCTCAGTTACCATACGCTCATTAATATCTGGCCTGCTAAATGCAATGTTTGATTCTATCGTATTGGAGAACAAGAATACATCTTGAAATACATACGAATACATATTTCTTAAATTCTCCAGACCAAATTCCTTAATATCATGTCCATCAATTGTAATACTTCCACCAGTAATATCACGAATACGTACTAGTGTCTTTAATAAAACACTCTTTCCAGACCCAGTCTCACCTACGATACCAACCTTTTTCCCATAAGGGATACTAAGATTAATATTCTTAAGTATCTTTTGTCCATCAATCTCTAGGTTAACATCCTTAAGCTCTATGTTTGGAGTATCACTGTGAAGGTCTGACTTCTTGCTATCCGGAACATCACTTTCCTTATCAATAAATTTCATCAGCTCTACACCTGCAATCATCATCTGCTGCATATTGAAATTATTATTATTGAGACCAGTAATGTTATGCATGATACGCATTACATAGGTAGAGGAAGCTAAGATATAACCAACGGTTATATAGCCTTTCATAACCAAAACTGCACCAATCAGAACTGTACCAATATAAGCAATATTCTTAATCGTATTAAATGTCAAATCAAACTTTGAAGATAGCCAAACCTGCTTTAGGCGATCCTCAGAAAAATCAGTGTTTGACCTATCAAATTTTTCATTCTCAAGATTTTCATTGGTAAAGGAACGAACAATACGAACTGCCGCAATATTCTCCTGTGTTGTTAGGTTAAGTGCAGCACTTTTATCACGTATATCTTTGAAATTCAAACGAGCTTTTTTCTTGAAATCAAGTACCGCCCTTACCAAAAAGGGCATAAGAATTAGTGGTAAAGCTAAGAAGGAAAGATTGATTTTAGCAATTAAAACTAAGGTAGTTATAAGCATAAAAATCGCATCACCAAAATAGGGAATCCTATGTGCAAATAATTCCTTAAACATAATCGTATCATGATTTAGAATCTGTAGCATCTCACCAGAATTGTAATTAGAGATAGTCCCAGAATCTAATTCCATCAGCTTTCTATAGGTATGGTAACGAAGCTCTGTCTCCAGACTAAGTCCTACCCATTCCTGGATTAAATCGCGAATATAAATTAGTATTATGCGAAGTAACAAAAGAATCGTATAAACAAGAGCAATCGAAAAGAACAACTCTATGCTATGTACTTGACCATATTTCCCACCTATTAGAAAATGAAATACTGCTCCACTTTCACTTGTCACCTTACCCTTTTGAATAACAAAATCAATCAGAATTCCTGATAATAGTGGCAATAAAAGTTCTGCATATATTCCAACAAAGCTGATAATTTCCGCTACTATCGCCATAAACATACTTTTCTTAAAATACTTTAACCCAAACTTAATCGTTTCCATGTAGATTACACCCTCTTATCTGTCTTCCTATCTTATCTGTCTTCCTATCCTATATGTCTTTCAAATTTAACAAAACCTAAAATCTTATCAATATCAGTTAATGCATCCTCAGGTAAGATAACATCCACTGCCTTTAAGTTACTTTCCAACTGAGAAGCCTTACTTGCTCCTACGATTACGCTGCTTATTATCTTTTTTCTTAGAATCCAAGCAAGGGCAAGGGACGGCATCGTTGTCTCTAAATCATCTGCGATCTTAGAGAGTTTTTCAACCTTATCCAGATTTTCATCTGTCAGTAGATGATTCACTTGTTTATCTGCCTGATGAGTTGCTCTAGAACCTTCCGGATAAGGCTGCCCCTTCTTATACTTTCCTGTAAGAAGCCCCTGGGCAAGCGGTGAAAATGGCGTAATGCCAATACCATATTTTTCACATACATCAATTATTTCATGTTCTATGTACCTATCC
>JAFAEB010000186.1 GCA_023424235.1 Bacillota bacterium | reverse complement strand
CTTAGAACCACTCAATGGGAGGGTAAACAATTAGCCTTGTCAAGTGGTGTTAACTCCTATGGTATTGCTTATGACCCAGCCTTATTCCAAGAAGCTGGCGTAGCTGAACCAAATGAGAACTGGACATGGGAAGATTTTAAAAATGCCTGTTTAACAATTCATGAGAAACTAGGAATTTATGGTTCTTCTAAGTTAGACGATTTTATTTCAGGTGCTAGTATGGGCATTTCTCAAGAAGGTTTTGAGTATAACTTCTTTGCGCCTACAAATGATAAGTTAGGATTTAATGATCCTTCTATGTTAGTAGATTACTTAGCAATGAGAAAAGAATTAGTGGAAGCTGGTGCTTATCCAGATCCAGGTGCAATTGCTGAAATTAAAGATATTGAAGGGGACTACTTAGTAACTGGTGAGGCAGCTATGACCTGGGTTGCAAGTAACCAATTAGCAGCTCTTGTAAATGCAGCTGGTCGAGAAATTAAAATTGTTCCAGCACCTAGAAAAACCACTGACGGACCATCTGGAACAGTTATTCAATCTTCTCAAATGCTTTGTATTTCTAAGGACTCTAAGGTACCTGAAGAAGCTGCTAAATTCATTAACTTCTTTATTAATAGTGAAGAAGCAAATGCTATCTTACTAGGAGAACGTGGTGTTCCAATTATGTCTAATGTAAGAGACTTGTTACAAAAGGATGCAGATGATGTAACAAAGTTAATGTACAGCTACTTGGATTTAGTAGGAACATTTAAAACAGGTGGAGAAGTTAACGTAATCAGTCCAGAAGAAAAAACAATTATCGAAGATCAATATAAATTATTAATTGAACAAGTAATATATGGTGACAAAACTCCAGAAGAAGCAGCAAATGAGTTATTTGATTTTGCTAGTAAACAGTTTACAAAATAAAAGCTAAGTTAAATGAACAGAATTTATTATATTTCCTAGTAATAATTAAGACTCTTATCTTTTGTAGATGAAACTAGAAAAGGTAGAGTCTTAATTTTTAAAATATGTGTAAGGAGGATACAATGAATAAGACAAAACATACAAACGGGGGATTTCGTAAGTTCATTTATAATGATCATACGGTGGGCTACTTATTTGCGCTACCATTTATAATCGGGTTCCTTGGATTTACCATTATACCTATGATAGTTTCAATGTATTATTCACTTACAGATTATAATCTAATAGCAAAAGAAAATTTTGTTGGGTTTAGTAACTATATTCGATTATTTTCAGATGATAGGTTTTTAAAATCAGTACGTGTTACATTAAAATATGTATTTTTAAGTGTTCCACTTAAATTAATTTTTGCATTATTTATTGCTACTTTACTTACTAGAAAAAGTAGAGTAGTAAGTTTTTATCGTTCCCTATATTATGTGCCTTCCTTAATCGGTGGATGTATTGCAGTAGCATTGGTATGGAAAGAAATCTTTTCAACGAAAGGTCTTATTAATTCCATCTTATTAAGTGTAGGACTTGATAAGGTTTCCTGGTTTGGAAATCAAAAAATGGCAATGATTCCTTTAATTTTAATGACAGTATGGCAATTTGGTTCTTCTATGATCATCTTTGCAGCAGGTTTAAAAGAAATTCCAGTTACATACTATGAAGCAGCAAAAATTGATGGTGCATCGAAGCCACAATCTTTCCTTAGAATTACACTCCCTTGCCTTTCTCCAATTATCTTATATAACTTAGTTATGCAAACCATATCTGCATTTATTGCATTTACCCAAGCTTTTGTTATTACAAAAGGTGGACCAAATGATGCAACTAACTTTTATGCATTGTATGTGTATAACCAGGCATTTAAATATTATGATATGGGTTATGCAAGTGCCATGTCTTGGGTTATGTTAGTTATTATGAGTATAATAACATTACTCATATTTAAGTCATCCAAGAAGTGGGTATTTTCAGAAGCAGGGCAAGAATAAGGAGGGATAGTAGATGGGAATTCGATTAAAAAAACAAATTGGTAGATTATTTTACCATGTTTTCATCCTTACTTTTGGATTTATTATGATATATCCGGTTTTATGGATGATAAGTGGTTCACTTAAGAATAACGTTGAAATATTAAATGGTTCATTAAATTTAATTCCACCAAATTGGAGGTTTAGCAATTTTGTAAATGGATTTAAAGGATTTGGAGGAATTACCTTTGCAAGCTATTTTAAAAATTCTTTTTTAATTACAACAATCGCAACCCTAGCTACTGTAATTAGTTCTGCTTGTGTCGCATATTCCTTTGCAAGAATTAAGTATAGAGGTAGAAAAATTCTATTTGCTGCTATGATTGCGACTATGATGTTACCAGGGCAAATTATATTAATACCACAATACATAATTTATAACAAATTAGGATTTGTAGGTACGATTATCCCATTAGTCCTACCACATTTCTTTGGTCAAGCTTTTTTTATCTTTCAAATGATGCAGTTTATGATGGGAATACCAAAGGAGTTAGATGAAGCTGCAATTATTGATGGATGTAGCAAATACAGTATCTTTACGAGACTTATATTACCATTACTAAAACCTGCAATTATTACAACCATAATCATTCAATTCTATTGGAAATGGGATGATTTTATGGGTCCACTTATTTACTTAAATAAGCCCCAAGATTACACGGTATCCATTGCAATTAAGCTATTTGCAGATGCTTCTTCTACAACGGATTATGGTGCAATGTTTGCAATGTCAACCTTATCCTTAATTCCAGTGTTTTTAATTTTCTTATTTTTTAACAGGTATTTAGTTGAAGGGATTAGTACCAGCGGTTTAAAGGGCTAGATTATCTATAATCTAAGAAACAGTTACTAAACTAATATCGATTTATAATGGATAGCGTTTATAAAACATTTAGAAAGAAACATGTATCAAAAGAACTCATGGAAAAGGAGTTAAGTTAAATGATTAATCGTAAGGAACTCATTTGTAGTCACAATCCAATTTTAACTACGATAGACATGGAATCCCCTTTAACCGTTGGTAATGGTGAGTTATGTTTTACCGCAGATATTACTGGGTTACAGACTTTATATGAAGATTATAAAAAGAAACATGTACCCTTATGTACCATGAGTCAATGGGGTTGGCATAGAAAACCAGATGAGGGTAAGTATTATAGCCTAGATGATGTAGAAATGACTGAATATGACTGTAATGGCAGAAAAGTCTATTATGCAGTGGAAAAGCAAGCTGGAAATGAAAGAATCTATGACTGGCTAAGAGAAAATCCACATCGTCTTAATTTAAGTAGAATTAGTTTTTACTGGAAAGGTAAGGTAATAAATCCGAGGGATATCACATGTGTAAGTCAAGAACTTGATTTATATAAAGGTATATTAAATAGTTGTTTTCTCCTACATGGAGAAGAAGTACGAGTTGTAACCATGTGTCATCATACAAAGGATATACTTGGATTTTGGATTAATTCATCTTTATTAAAAACAGGTGATTTAAGAGTTCGTATTGAGTTCCCATATGGTTCACCGGATATAAGTGCTTCTAATTGGGAGGATAGCTTAGCACACACTAGCATACCTTTACAGCATACTGATGAATTATTGTATCTTAAGAGGCAGTTAGATGAAAATATCTATTTTGTTACGATTCATTCTGAGAATAAGTGTACTATTTATCATAGGGAACATATGGTAGAGTTAATTAGCAGAGAAGAACGCTTATCTTTTACCGTAGGCTATAAACAGGAGGATTGCTTAGAAGTACTAAAAGTAGATGATGTATTAAAAAGTAGCAAGAATGGATTCCGAGATTTTTGGGAACGTGGAGGAATGGTAAAGTTTTGTGATTCTACTGATAAAAGAGCCATAGAACTTGAAAGAAGAGTAATTTTATCTCTATATTTATTATATATTCAATCCTGTGGTTCCATGCCACCACAAGAGACTGGGCTTACCTGTAATAGTTGGTATGGTAAATTTCATTTAGAAATGTATCCTTGGCACTGTGCCTTTCTTCCCTTATGGGGTAGAAGTGCTTTATTGGAAAAAGGATTTGATTGGTATCATAAGCATCTACCAGATGCCATCCTTAATGCAAAAAGAAATGGTTATCTAGGTGCTAGATGGCCAAAGATGGTGTCCTATGATGCAGTGGATAGTCCATCCATTATTGCAACCTTACTTATTTGGCAACAGCCACATATTATATATATGCTAGAGCTTTATTATCAAGCTGAATTGAAAGAAGATATCTTGTATAAGTATTGGGATCTTATTGAGAAAACTGCAGAGTTTATGTGTGATTTTGTAGTCTTTAATGAAGCTACGAAAAAGTATGACTTGCCGTCACCTATTATACCAGCTCAAGAAGAGCATGACCCAAGAATTACGGTTAATCCTAGCTTTGAATTAGAATATTGGCATTTTGGATTAAAGATAGCATATGAGTGGTCGAAGAGAGTGGGTAAAGAGCTAGTTTTATGGAAGAATATCTCTGATAATATGGCAGACCTACCTATTTTTGAAGAAAAATATATTGCTCATGAAAATTGCAAGGATACCTTTAAGAACTTTCATAAAGATCATCCTTCCATGCTACTTTCCTTTGGTTTCCTACCAGGTGATCGTATCGATCCGATGATTATAGAGAATACAATTAAGGAAGTAATGGAATGCTGGGATTTTAATACCATGTGGGGTTGGGATTTTGCCTTAATGGCAATGACCTATGTAAGGCTGGGAAATGCTAGTAAGGCAATGGATATTTTATTAATGGATACACCTAAAAACTCTTATGTTTCTAGTGGAAACAATTATCAAAGACTTAGAACAGATTTACCTTTGTATTTACCAGGTAATGGTTCTTTACTTTTGGCAGTAGCAATGATGGTAGGTGGTATAAGGGGGAGAGATAAGAACATGCCAGGTATTCCGACGGATGGTTTTACAGTAGAAGCGGAAGGTATATTAAAATTCCCTTATTAGAAAGGAAAGAGTTATGATAGAGAATCCTATATTAAGAGGTTTTTGTCCTGACCCAAGTATAATACGTGTGAATGAGGATTATTATATTGCAACCTCTACTTTTGAATGGTGGCCAGGTATTCATTTGTTTCACTCAAAAGATTTAGCAAATTGGGAGCAGCTACCGTCCCCTTTACAAAGACTTAGTCAAGCAAACTTAATTGGTGTACCTACTTCAGGAGGAATCTGGGCACCATGTCTAAGCTATAGTGAGGGAGTATTTTATATTATATTTACAGTCGTTAAGACGAAAAAGGGTAGGTATTATAATAATCATAATTATTTAATATATACGACTGATATTTGTGGTGAGTGGTCAGAGCCTATTTATTTAAATAGTACTGGTTTTGATCCATCCTTATTTCACGATAGGGATGGAAAGAAGTATTTGGTTAATATGAGAAATGGCTTTAAAGGGATTTTGCTACAAGAGTATGATCATGAGAAGAAATCCATAGTAGGTGAAGTGAAGAATATATATGCAGGTACGAAATATGGATTTACAGAAGGTCCTCATATTTATCATATGAATGATTGGTATTATCTATTAGTAGCAGAAGGTGGAACTGGATATGGACATTGTGTGACCATTGCACGTTCAAAAAACATATGGGGGCCATATGAAACCGATCCAGATAATCCGATGCTAACATCAAGAGAAAATGAAGAAGCCTATCTAAAAAAATGTGGACATGGGGATATCGTAGATACACCTTATGGTGAGTGGTATATGGTGCATCTTTGCTCAAGACCACATACAGGTAAGGCGGAATGTATCCTTGGTAGAGAAACTGCTCTTCAAAAAGTATACTGGAATGAAGAGGGGTGGCTAAGATTAGTTGGGGATGGCAAAGAAGCATTAACTTATATAGAGGAGCCAAGGTATAGCAAGGAGTATCACTTTTTAAAACAAGCTGAAAAAGATGACTTTAATGAAGAAGTACTTGCTCCTATGTATTCTAATCCGAGGATTCCTCTAGGGAATTATGCAAGTCTTACCAAGAGGAGAGGTTATTTAAGACTTTATGGTAGAGAGTCTCTAAATTCACTACATCAGGTATCTTTAGTTGCTACAAGGCAAAAAGAATACCATGCTTTATGTCAAACAAGCCTTGATTTTAAGCCAAAACATCCAGAACAAGTAGCAGGTTTAACATACTTTTATGATGCTATGAATTATTATTTTCTTGGAAAAACCCTATCTGAAGAAGGGGATGAGGTATTACAGCTTATAAGAAGTGACTCAGGTGTGATTGAAGATTTGGTGGAGCCAATTCCACTTCTAGAACACAATATTCTTTACCTTAGAGTGGAGACAGATAGCTTAGGTGAATATGCTACTTACTCTTATTCTTATAATGAAAGGGATTGGATTGTGGTTGATATTAAGTTAAGCACATCCATTTTAACAGATGAACATTGCAGAGGATTTACAGGTGCACATTTTGGAATGTTTGTCTTTGATATGACAGGGCAAGGCCTGCATTGCGACTTTGATTATTTTACAGTAAAGTATTAGGAGGCAATAGGATGAAAATAAAAATATGCTACTTAGGTGGTGGCTCCAAACAATGGGCGAGAGTATTTATGAACGATTTAGCATTGGCAGAAGATATAGAAGGTGAAATCGCACTTTTTGATACAGATAAGGAAGCTGCTATTAGAAACCTAAAGATCGGTGAGTATATTAATCAATCTCCTAATGCCATTTCAAAGTGGGATTATAAGGTATATGACAAGATTGAAGATGCATTAATAGGAGCTAGGTTTGTAGTGATTTCAATTTTACCTGGAACCTTTAAGGAAATGCGTTCTGATGTACATGCACCAGAAAAGTATGGTATCTATCAAAGCGTAGGAGACACCACAGGTCCAGGAGGTGTACTACGTGCCATGAGGACAGTACCAATCTATGAGTACTTTGCAAGAAAAATTGAAGAATATTGCCCTAAAGCATGGGTACTTAACTTTACCAACCCAATGAGTATTTGTCTTAAGACCCTATATGATACCTTTCCAGGAATAAAAGCTTTTGGTTGTTGTCATGAAGTATTTCATACCCAAGACTTTTTATGCTGTGTCTTAAATGAGATGACAGGAATTAAAAGACCAAATAGAAGTGAAATTTATACAGATTGCTCTGGTATTAATCATTTTACATGGATTACAGAAGCAAAATATAAAGATATTGATTTATTGGCATTGCTTCCTGAATTTATGGAGAAATATTATGAAGAAGGCTACTATGAGTCTGGAAGCAATGATCAGTATAAGAGAGATAGCTTTGCCTATGCCAATAAAGTAAAAATGGATATGTTTAAACGATATGGTGTACTTGGTGCAGCAGGGGATCGTCATCTTGTAGAATTTATGAATAATCGTTGGTATATAGAAAATCCAGATCTAGTTGACTATTATAGATATGCATTAACAACAGTTGACTTTAGGGAAAAGCAACAAGCAGAACGTATTCAGGAATCTATCTTAATGTCAGAAGGAAAAATACCCGTTGAAGTAAAGAAATCCAGCGAAGAAGCAGTTGAACTTATGAAAGCGATTCTTGGACTTACAGTTAAAGTCTCCAACGTTAATCTACCTAATGAGGGGCAGATGATAGATTTTCCGATTGGCTCTATCGTAGAAACGAATTGTGTATTCTCAAATGATTGTGTAAAACCAGTGGTTGCAAAACCATTACCAGTTGGAGCACGCAACCTAGTTATGAGAAATTTATATAATATTGAAGAGCTATATGAAGGTATTAAAGAACGAAATTTAGATAAGATATTCTCTGCTTTTCTAAATCAGCCTTCCTGTGATGGTCTTACTATAGAAGAGGGGCGGAAGTTATTTAAAGAAATGGTAGGAAATACAAAAGACTATCTAGATGAATACTATGATATCGATGGGTACTTTAGTAGATAATTATAGTTTTCATATTATGATTTTAAAGAACGTAAAAAGTATTTCATAAAAGGTGTTTATTGTAAAAAAGAAAAATAAAAAAGAGCCTTAGCTCTTTTTTATTTTTACGCTTTTGGATTTATATGTTAGGTTTTACGTGTAAGTTATGTTATTTAAATCATTTGTAAATAGCGTTTTAGGTTTTCGTATCCAACTCGAATTCCTGTTAAAGTATCTTCCATTCCTTCAAATTCTACTGCAATATAACCATTGTAACCTGCATTTTTTATAATACTTAGGCATTGTAAAACTGGAACATCGCCATGACCTACGATGGTGCCTTTTAGATAGTTACGACCTCTTGAACAAAAGTATCCTTCCCCTGGATTAGGGTATTGACCAGATTTAACATGAAAATCCTTTGCATGTACATAAAAGAGATAAGGTGCAATTCTTCCAAAGGCTTTTTCAGGCGCTTCATCCGCACATAAGAAGTTCCCCATATCTCCTAATAAGCCAAAATTCTTATGGTTAACTTCACGGTAAAGCTTTTCAACTCGTTCGCTATCTTGGCAGAAATAACCGTGGTTTTCTACTGTGGTTCGAATTCCACGCTCCTGTGCATAGATTGTAATTTCTCTACAAGCGTCTGCAATAATAGGAAGAATGGTATCAAATGGTCTGCCATCCCCATTGCTTGCATCATGACGAATAAAAGGTACTTTAAGGATAGTTGCAATATCAATCATTTTTTTTACTCGATTAATTTCTTCCTTGGTGTCTTTATTACTTCCATTAATAAAATCTGCTCCAAATGTAAAACAGGATATCTCCATCCCTTGATTTTCACATTCTTTCGCTAATATGGAAGCATATTCTTCTTTTGACATTCCCTTTTCTTCTGGGACAAGAATATCAACAAATTCAATTGCACTAAACCCAATATCCTTCGCTTTTTTAATACAATCAAACTGAGTCATTTGACCAGATGATAATAATCGATTAAAGCTGTAGGAACTAACTGCTAATTTCATAATGGCTCTCCAATCCTTAATACTGATATAGGTAATTAATATAAAGGTAACACTACATAGCCAATACTAAAGTAATAATCTAACTTATAGATTATTGGCTAGTAACAACATGTTTTATCTTTAGTTAAGAAAACGAATTACAATATTACCTCATGGCCTGTTTTAGCGGATTCATAGATAGCATCTAGTATAGTCATAATGTCAATCCCATCTTCTGCAGGGGAAATACAAGGTGTACCTTTGGTTAAGCAGGATACAAAATGATTGATTTCATTTTCAAACAATCCATCAAAGCTTAATGCAGTCTCAGCATCAAACGATATATTGGATAAATAATCATTTAGTTCATTGTATATTTCTAATTCAGGATTTAATTTAGCGCCACCTTTTGTACCAAAGAGCTCTATCTTTCCTTCATCTTTTTTAATATGTAAGCTAAAGCTAGCTTCAATGGATAGGACAGCACCATTATCAAAACGTATCATAGCGGAAGCTAAGTCTTCTACGTCACAGATGTCATTTTCGCTTGCGCTTGCTGATTGATAGAATTTTTTCCCTTTTACGTTCTTACGGTCTGCTAGCTTATGAAAGGTTGCGCCATATACGGACACAGGTTTTGGATTCCCCATTAAATAACGAACAAGATCTATTACATGTACGCCTAAATCGATAAGAGGACCACCACCAGAACGGGATTTATCACCAAACCATCCGCCTGGATTTCCTTTTCTTCTTAAATAAGTAGCTTTTGCGTAGTATAAATCACCTAAATAATCGGTATCGATAAACTCTTTTAGGATTTTACAATCGTTACCGTATCTTCTTACAAAACCAATCATTAATAATTTATTGTTTTTATCTGCAGCTTCTTTCATTGCTCTTGCATCATCAGCTGTAACTGACATTGGTTTTTCGCAAAGAACGTGTTTTCCAGCATTAAGAGCAGCAATGGTACAAGGCGCATGTGCACTGTTCCAAGTGCATACGCTAACAGCGTCAATTTCCTCTAGTGCTAACATATCATTCATGTCTGTGAAAACATGCTTTACATTATATTTTTCTGCCATATGGTGAAGACGTTCTTCATTAATATCACAAAAAGCATAAAGTTCTACATCTTTATTATTTAAATAAGCGTTAATATGTAGTTCTGAAATAGAACCAACGCCAATAATGCCAATTTTAAGTGTTTTCATGAAATCCTCCTAACGACCTGCGATTTTATTGTTAAGAAATGTAATTGCATTTTGAATATCTTTTACTGGATCGTCTCCTACTTCACGTTCAATGGTTAAGAAGCCTTTGTATCCAATCTCATCTAGAGCTTTTAGATATTCTGTAAAATTAACATCCCCTTCGCCTAATGGAAGCTCAACGAAGGATTGACCAGATTGTAATTCTTCTTCAATAAGACCATAAATGATTTCTGGATCTTTAACCATAAGTCTTCTACCATCTTTTGCATGTGTATGAACAATATAATCTTTTAAGGTGTATACTGCTTTTACTGGATCATCTCCTGTTACCATTACAAAGTTAGCTGGATCTAGGTTAACAGCTACCCCTTTTGAGTTAAGTCCATCTAAGAATTCTTTTAATACGATAGCAATTTCAGGACCAGTCTCGATAGCAAAATGTGCATCTAATTTGTCTGCAAATCGACTTAATGTGTAGCATGCCTCCTGCATTATTTTATAACGGTCATGATTCTTATCTTGTGGTATAACACCGATATGTGTAGTTATAATATTTGTTTCTAAATCTTTTGCAAGTTCCATAATGCGCATTGATTTTTCAATTAGCATAGGATTCTTTTCTTTATTACCAAAACCATGACCTAAATCACCGCATAGTGCTGAGAATACAAGACCATTTGATTTAACCATATCAAGAAGTTCTTTTCTTTTAGAAACCGTCATTTCTTCTGGTGAATACATGCCTGTAGTAGCATACATTTGAAGTCCTTTTGCTCCAAGTTTAGCGGACTTTTCGATAGCAGTTTTTGCATCCATTTTGAAGGAGTCTAACATTACTCCAATCGGGAAGTTATACATAATATCATCCTTTCTAAGATCTACAATGAAGCTATAAGTTATAATGCATAGGCTTCATTATATTTATTTTAGGGTTAAATAATAGTTTTATTGTTTGATGTTTATTGTTTCTTGTATATTCTTATTGTATAATTAAAGTGTACTCTGGTAAAGAATTGAAATTGCTATAAATTAACACAATATTGCTTTAATATAAGAGTAGGAAGGTGCTAGACCTATGAATAATAACAATTCTTACGAACTTCATACATATGAGGATCCCGCTTTTCCATTTATATTTCATTTAGATACAATGGAGCCATATCAAACTGATTTTTTATCTCACTGGCACGAAAACATAGAGATGCTATGTGTTATTGAGGGTTCCATTACAGTAATGGCAGATGCTACTATTGTAACGGCCTATAAAGATGATATTGTTTTTATTAATTCAAATAATGTTCACCATATTGAAACAAAAGTAGAGGGATGTAAGTACTATTGTTTAATTGTTAATTCTAAATTCTGCGAAGAAAATGAACTTAACATTGAAGAAATTGTATTAGAGAGATTGATTCGAGACTCCTATGCATTTCATTGTTATAAAAAAATAGAGGAAGAGTTTCGTAATAAAAAGATACTATATAAATCAGCCATAAAATCCTTGGTCATGGAACTTCTTATCTATCTTTATAGAGAATATTCCTTATCAGAAAGTACCTTATCAAATAGAAATAAAACAGATAAAATAGAAATTATTAAAAATGCAATACGTTATATTCAAGATAACTATGACAATACGATTACAGTAGATGATATTTCGAAAGATGCGGGCTTAAGTAAGTACTACTTCTGTCACATATTTAAGGAGTTTACTGGAATAACTACTGTAAAATATATCAATATACTTCGATGCGAAAAGGCTAAAAAGCTACTAAACAGTGGTAAATATCGTGTAGAAGAAGCAGCTCTTATGTGTGGATTTGATAATCTGTCCTACTTCTCCAAAACCTATAAAAAGTATATGGGATGTTTGCCATCAGCAGCAAAAAAAGAAAAATAAGGCTCTAGTATAGTTGATACATAAAAGGAACCACATAAATTTTTGCTAAATTTATGTGGTTCCAACATTTTATATAGGGCTCACTTAAAAGTAAATTTTAAAGACTATGTATTGCCTCATATCCTTCATGTACTGCATCTAGTACTTTACGTACTTTTTGGCTATCACCAATGTTTACAATCACAACTTCTTCTTTTAGTTCATTATAAAGCTTGGTATTTGGCACAAATCCCATTGCAAGAACAACAGTATCAATTGTTAAGTCTTCTAAATCTCCATCCTTTTCAATTGTTATGGACTCTTTTTCAATCGATACGAGTTTTGTGGAAGTCTTAATTTGGATGTTAGGATGTTGTAATAGTTTATTTAACATCATTGCATTTTGGATAAATACTGGTTCAGGTAAGATTTTATCTGCCATTTCAATTATAGTAACCTTGGTTCCTTTGTTGGCAAGTACAACTGCGGTTTCGCAACCTACTAATCCAGCACCAATAACAGCTACCTTATCGCCCATATAGGCTTTGTTTTGTAGTACATCGGTAGCAGTTGCTACATGATTGGCTTCGATTCCCTTTATTGCTCTAGGCTTTAGAGGGCTTGCACCTGTCGCATTAATAACAAGATCAGCTTTAAATTCCAATACAGAATCCTTTGTTGCCTCTTTACAAAAGAGAATTGGTATGTTAAGTTTTTTGATCTCGGTATGGTAATACTCAAGTACTTTGCTTCCGTCACGTTTAAATGGTGGAAGACAAGCATTGTAGAAATTACCACCTAATCGTTCTTCTTTTTCCCAGATTGTCACTTCATGACCTGCTAATCTAGCCGAGATAGCAGCCTCACAACCACCAGGGCCAGCACCAATAACAAGTATCTTCTTAGGAGATTCAGTAAACTTAGGTGTTTTTATTGTTTCGAAACCTGCAATTGGATTCACAGCACATTTTATATGAGTACCCTCACATACACTTTTTATACAACCTTCATTACAATAGATACAATAACGGATTTCATCTGTCTTATGGTCTCTTATCTTATTTGGAAACTCTGGGTCAGCTAAGAATTGTCTACCTACAGCAACAATATCTAACCATCCATTTTCTAGAGCAGTCTCTGCTTTTCCGATATCACCTAATCTACCGTTAGTAATAACAGGAAGAGAGCTAACTTCTTTTATGATTCTAGATGCTAATAATTGAGGCACAGCTTCCTGCTGATAAATTGGAGGCATAGCCATATACCAATTGTCATGGCAACCAGAATCTACGTGAAGAGCATGTACCCCTTCTTTTTCTAACATTTTAGCTATTTCAATACCTTCCTCCATAGCACGATACCCATATTCTTCAGGTAAGAAGTGACATGGTGTAAATTTAACAATAACAGGATAATCGCTACCGCATTCTTCTTGTATCCCATCAATAATTTCATTTAAAAAGCGCATTCGATTCTCAAAGCTTCCACCATACTGGTCAGTTCTAATATTCCATTTATTAGTCATAAATCGGTCGGTTAAGTAGCCGCCATATGCATGAACTTCAATCGCATCAGCACCAGCCTTTTTGGCTAGAGTTACTGTTTTAAATACTTCCCCTTGAATGAATTTAATCTCTTCTATTGTTAGTTCATCAAAGGTGTATTCTGAACCTGGGTAAAATGGTATAGCAGATGCACTTGCTGGCTTGGTACGGTTTGGTGCCATCCCACCAAGGCCAACTCCTGGCATTATCTGAAGACAGACCTTACAATCGTATTGGTGGGCTTTTTCAACAAGACTTTTAAACCCCTTAAAGCTTTCTTCGGTTAGTGTTGATGAAGGGCCATGACCATCAATTGCTTCTGTAGCTATAACATTGGTTAATAGCATGGATGCACCACCCTTTGCTCTTTCTACATAATAAGCAACTGTCCTTTCATCAAAATTACCAAGCTCTGGTCCCATAGCAGCCATTATAAAACGATTTTTAAGTAGCAAATTTCCGATCGAAATAGGTTGTAATGCTTTCATAAAATAAGTCCTCCTAAAGAAGTATTTTTTTCTATTTTACATCATAGTTCTACTGTACGCAACTACTATTTGATATATTTTTAACAAAATAAAAAATAGATAACTTTGTTTTATTTAGCAATTAGATGTGATAAGTCAAAACAAATGATATACTAGCTAATAAATTTAATTAGGCATATGGTTATAATGAATACCTAAACGGCTTAAATACACTAGGTTAAACCGATTAATATTACTCCTAATATACCTACTGTTTTGTAATAAAAGATGATTTAAGCTAGTAAATAAGAAAAAATATTATTAGACATATACATAAATATAGATAAAATATTCCTAAAGGAATAAAAAATATAAATTCGCTGTTCCACAGAGTGGAACTATATATCTGTAAAAGTGTGAATTGTTAAAAAGTAATGTTGCATTTTAAGGAGAATTAATAGATAATAGTAATAAATTGTTATAACATGAAAAGGTAGATGGTATTGCATTATAATTACTAAGGTTTCGATTGTTAGAAAGAAGCTGCTATAAAAGAATCATTATAGAAAGAGGATTAGATATGTCATCAATTAAATGTTTGGAAAGAGCGTTAGATATTCTGGAGTTAATGTATCAAAATGGTGGTAAGATGACATTAACAGAGATATCCAACGCATTATCTTTGTATAAAAGTACAGTGCATAGGACCTTACTAACACTAGCAGAGAAAGATTTTATTCAAAAAGACGAATTTACAGGTGTTTATACCTTGGGCTCTAGAGTGTTTATGATGGGTATGGTAGCTGCAAGGAGTATTCCTATTGGAAAAATTGCAAGACCTCACCTTGCTTATTTGTCTGAGAAATACGAAGAGTATGCAGACTTAAGTGTTCTAGATAATGGCATAAATGCTAGCATTCAAAATGATTATAATAATGAATTTGTAGTTGTATTTCAACAATATTTAAATCAAACCTACTCAAAGACATTAGTGACGCCGAATCAATGTGAAAGTAGTGAAAGCTTCTTACCTGCTGTTTATCTATGTTTCCTTGGATTTCTTAGTAAAAGCAAAAGTGAGGAAGAGTTAAGGAAGGACTTATTAAAAATTAACAATCGAAGTTTACGAAAGAAGTGGACTTATGAGGAATTTTTAGCAGAGATCGATAGGGTTAAAGAACTTGGCTATTCATATCAAGACTCTGATGTTAAAAGTGGATATATATGTATTGCAGCTCCTATCTTTGATCTAAATAAGAAGCTTACAGCGGTTTTAAGTATTCGAGGGCCAAAGACAAAATTTAGTAAGCAGTCTCTTGATCTTGTAGTACATGAAATAGTAAGTACTGCAAACTTAATTACGGAACAATGTAAGTTAGTTCAAGGTTAATAAAAGTAGAATGTAGAAATATTTGAGGTGTAAAAATGAACATTATTGGTAAAAAAGTAATCTTAACGAGAGCTGTTGAAAGTGATATCGATTTTCTATGTAAAGTAGAGTCAGATAAAGACTTATGGATATATGAAGAGAGTGTTAAAAATAACGATGATAAGCTTAGAGAACAATTTCTAAAGCAAATAAATGGAGACACATGTCATAATTTTATTGTCACCATAAAAGATGATGATCATAAGCTTCCAATTGGATTTGTTAGTGTGTGGCAATATACCGATTGGAGAAAATCATGGGAAGTTGGCTATTGTATTTTACCACAATATCAAAATAAGGGTTACGGAGTAGAAAGCTTGAAATTACTTATAGGATTTGCTTTTAAGCAACTAAAAGCCCATAAGGTTGTAGGAATGTGTAATACCATGAATGTAGCTTCAGCTAAAATGATGTCAACGTGTGGCATGAGACTTGAGGGAATATTTAAAGAGGAGTTAGATTGGAATGGAAAATGGACAGATCAACATTTTTACTCCATATTAGAATCTGAATTTATAGATAGCAAAATAGAGGAATAAGCCCAGCGCTATTAGATGCCCCCATTGTAGTTAGTCCTAATTTCTAACCAAAGGGGGCATCTAAGTCTATTTTACCTTATTAAAACAAACTAATCTGTTCATATTCTTCCTTTTCTTCATAGCTTGCTAAGTATTTAAAGATACTTTCGTTATCACATACAATCTTGTGTTCCTTACATATGGAATAAAATATTTTCATAAGCTCCTCATTATTTTCACTCATTAGCTCATAAGCATATCCATATTTTTTATGGTATTTCTCCTTTAAACCAGGAAAGTTCTCGTCTAGCTTTTGATAAAAATACTCTCTACTACCTTCTCTTAAGGTAAGTCCCATCCCAAAGCATATAATCCCATATACCTTAGCCTGGATACAATAATTTAAGATACCTAATAAATTTTCTACGCTATCATTAATGAAGGGTAGAATAGGGTCTAGCCAAACGACAGTTGGGATTTTGTTATCTCTCATTATTTTTAGAACATGAAAACGTTCCTTCGTCGTACTAACATGGGGTTCAAGAATTTTACATAGGTCTTCATTATAGGTAGTTAGGGTTATTTGAACCACGCATTTTGATTTTTCATTAATTTTTTTTAGTAAATCTAGATCTCGTAATATCCGATTTGATTTTGTTTGAATACTTAAACCAAAACCATAATGTTCTATTATTTCTAGACATTTTCTTGTATGGTTTAAAGTATGCTCTAAGTGAATGTAGGAATCACTCATAGAACCTGTACCTATCATACATTTTTTTCGCTTATTCTTAAGAGCCTTTTCTAAGAGTTCTGGTGCATTTATTTTCACTTCAATATCTTCAAAGTCATGCTTCATGTTATAACATGTACTTCTTGAATCGCAATAAATACAACCATGTGTGCAACCACGATATAAGTTCATACCATTTTTAGGAGAAAGAATCCCTTTTGCTAGTGCTGTATGCATGCAAAAACCTCACTTTATCAATAAATTAAAACCCATGTAGTATTATTTATTAATCATACTACATAGGTTTCCTATGTTGCAATATTAAGATTATACATATGGTCATTAACAATATAGAAACAAAACGAAGATATCTTAAATAACTTCTATCATATATAATAAGGCAAAACTCCTTTATATCTTCTACCTTATATAGAATAAGAATTCAGTATCTATAATAGCTCTCTTTATAAATAATAAGATTCAATTAGGGTATCAATACAATCCCTAGATGGATTTGACTGCTTTAATGCATATTTGTATAGAAGATTTTTTAAGGAGCTTAAGGAGTAGGTATCCTTTTTATACTGTTCGATTCTTGTGTTTATATTTCTTTCTTCTGTCGTGGATAATTGTAGGGTCTTGAGAGCATTTTTTATAGTATTTATAGCAGCATCTTTTTTAACTTCCTTTTTTAAGATATCTTCTATGGTCGTATAGAAGGTGATAGGAGTAGTATTATTGATACCACTTTCTAAGCTATAATAGTCTTCTGTGGAATGCTCTAATAAACGTAATTTATAAGCTTTTAGTTCTTTTTGTAGTTTTTGCTTAGATTCTTCATGGGAAAAAATGCTTGTAGTAAGAATACACTTAATTGCTGAAATATTTTTATCTTTTACTTCTAGCATAATATCAATATCTTGATCAATGGAATGATAAAAATCAAGAAACTCTAATATCTCAATAGAGGTTGAGTGAGAACCATTTACTTTCGATAAGGCTTGTTGTGAGTAATGTACTTTTTGTTTACCATCATGATTTTTCCATAGAGTATTACTTAATTTAATAAAGTCATTATCGCTTTTTGTATGGTCATATGGATTTAGACGATTATGAAGATTATCATAAACGACTGGAATTCCCAAATCTGTACCAAGCTCTAGCACATCTCCTATATGATAACACTTATCATCATTTTCAATAATTAACCTTTTTTTAATGGAAGCATCTAATTCTTTATACTGGAGTTTAAACCTCTTAATAGCGCTAGGTTTATCGTCGTATATTCCTCCCACATGAAGTATTATTTTATGTTCTTCATTAAGATGCATGGAATCTAGTAATTTTGTATGATATTCTAAATCTTTTATGGAACGATGTACAACATCCTCACTTGGTGAATTAAGAACCGTATATTGCCCAGGATGCATGGATACTCTCATTCCATTGTCTAGAATTTTTCTTCCAATCGTAGTTAGTTCTTCTTTAAAAATCTCCCACCATGGTAGTGGGTTTACAGGGCTTGAAGCAAATGGGATTAAGTCAGAAGTAATTCGAAAAAGCTTTATATCATTTTTGTCATTATAGTCAAGTGCTTTACTAAGAGCATCCAAATTCCACTTGCTTATCTCTAAAAGTGTATCTTTTGTTGCATTTTTCTGAATACATCTTCTATAGTTAATACTAGGTTTTGCTAGTGTTATACATGCGTAACCAATACTCATAAATCCTCCCAAACATTTATTTAAAATTATTTATAATTAAAGTTTAGTTTATACACATTTAAGAATAACATTCAAATAGGAAAAAAATAATAGCATAAAAGCAAGTATGAAATCTGATATAAGTAAGATATTAATATCAGATGAATCCTTTGCTTTGTAAAAATTAGCATAATTAATTTACATTACAGATGTAAATTTAGTTGACAAGACAGCTGACTTTACATATAATAGGGTAATAGTAAAGTAAATAAAAGAAGAAAGGTATGGTTTATATATGAATAAAAACGAAGTACAAACTATGTCTATATCAGCACTCTTATGCGCAATCGGAATTATTATACCAATGTTTGCACCAAAAATATTAATACCACCAGCATCTTATACGCTAGCAAGTCATGTTCCTGTATTTATTGCTATGTTTATTTCTCCTGTGGTAGCTATTTTTGTAGCCTTAATTACTGGATTTGGATTTTTATTTGCAGGATTCCCTTTGGTTATTGTGTTAAGAGCATTAACTCACGTTATATTTGCAGGAATCGGCGCATATTTCTTAAAGAAAAACAAAAATCTGCTACAAAAACAAAACAGTAGCATTGTGTTTGCCTTCATAATTTCTTTGGTTCATGCAATCTGTGAAGTAATCGTTGTTACCATATTCTATTGGGGCAATAATGTAACAGATATTTATTACCAAAAAGGATATCTTGTTACCGTTGTAGGTTTAGTAGGTGTAGGTACATTAATTCATAGTATGATTGACTTTGGTATTGCAATTATGGTTTGGAAACCAATTCAAAGAATCGTTACAATCCCTGTAAGTGTTAGATTAAAAACGAAACGATCATGATTCTTTTTCTGTAAATAGTAAGCATAGAATAAAACCTATAAAAGCCATGACTGTACTTAT